>JAGDXL010000024.1 GCA_023256385.1 Nitrososphaerales archaeon | reverse complement strand
TGCCGTAATGGCGAGAACCCGAGCGAGGCAGGAATGGCCCGCCTTAGCGGGTTCCCTCGATTCCGGGGGACCATGAAAGCGGGATGGGAGAGGAGTCACCGCGACCGTACCGAGAACCGACACTGGTGCCCTGGCTGTGAAGGCTAAGGCGTGTCGGGGGCACGGGGGGCGAGGGAACTCGGCAAATTGGCCCCGTAACTTTGGGAGAAGGGGTGCCTGCGATCTTGGGTGAAAGCTCGGGATCGCAGGTCGCAGTGGCAAGGGGGTCCCGACTGTTTAATAAAAACACAGGTGGCTGCTAGCCCGAAAGGGTTTGTACAGCCGCTGAATCCTGGCCAGTGGGGGCACCTGAAACCCGGGTCCAACCGGGCCAAGGGCCTCTAAACGCCGGGAGTAACTCTGACTCTCTTAAGGTAGCCAAATGCCTTGTCGGGTAAGTTCCGACGCGCATGAATGGATCAACGAGGACCCCACTGTCCCCGCCCCCCACCCGGTGAACCCACCTGGTGGATGAATAGTCCACCAACTCCCGTCGGGGAGAGAAGTCCCTGTGGAGCTTTACTGCAGCTTGTCGCTGTGCTGCGGTCTTGGGTGCAGAGAGTAGCTGGGAGCGATGAAGGCATCCCTCCGGGGGTGTCGGATGCGAAAGTGTAACACCAGCCACTCGCGGCCGCGGCACTAACCGGGGAGGGATCCTCGGGACAACGGCAGGTGGGCAGTTCGGCTGGGGCGGTCCCCCCTCGAAAAGATATCGAGGGGGCCCAAAGGTCGGCTCAGGCGGGTCAGAACCCCGCCGCAGAGGGCAAGGCCATAAGCCGGCCTGACTGGATCCCCAATTGCACCGGATCCAGAGGGGAAACCCGGGCCTAGCGAACCACCGTGTCCCCACCGTTGGGGGCCGGTGACGACGGAAAAGTTACCCCAGGGGTAACAGGCTCGTCGCGGGCGAGAGCTCCCATCGACCCCGCGGTTTGGTACATCGATGTCGGCTCTTCCTATCCTGGCCCTGCAGCAGGGGCCAAGGGTGGGGCTGTTCGCCCATTAAAAGGGATCGTGAGCTGGGTTTAGACCGTCGCGAGACAGGTCGGACTCTACCTGACGGGAGCGGTGGCCTCCTGAGGGGAAGCCGCCCTCAGTACGAGAGGAACGGGGTGGCGCGGCCTCTGGTGTACCGGTTGTCCGGTAGGGCAGGGGCCGGGCAGCTAAGCCGCTTGGGATAACCCCTGAAAGCATCTAAGGGGGAAGCCCTTCCCGAGACGAGGAGGCCATCCGCCGCGGTGCTCCCGCGAGGGGGCTCCGTGGTGGTGGAGGGTCGCCGTAGAAGACGGCGTTGATGGGGCGGCGGTGTAAGCCGGAAGGTCGCAAGGCCGACCGGTTCAGCCGGCCGCTCCCAATAGCCCAACGCGCCTACATTTAGGGTGCGGCGCGGAAGCGGTGCATAAAGCCCATGCGCGGTGCAGACATCGAATATACGTGTTCAGATCACTCCATCGACGGCTCATCCTGCGGTGCTATCTACTGCAGCACTGGACGATGCGCTCCCCATGGACCTGGGGATTGAGGCGCATGCGCAGGCTGTACGAGGAAACCCTAACTGATGTCTGCTGCTGCGGAGGGATCACGAAGGGGTCGACTGCATCGCCGATCCTTCATATACCATGCCGCTTGGACAGCATATCCTTGGCAAGGGCGCCGTCGCGCACAAAGAGATGATACGTCTCCCTGGCAAGCTCCCTGGCCTCGCGATGGGCCTCCAAGAACGAGTTGAGCTTCTCCACCAGAATCTCCTTGAGCTCACCCGATAGAAGGGCGCCGCTGATGTAGTCTTGGCGGATCCTCTCCATCCGTGAGTCGTCAGGCTCGAAGAACATGTAGAGCCACTGAAATGCGACGTCGACGTCCGGGTTCCCGCCGTACCTTCTGTGCAGCTCCACGGTTGGCTGTCCTCCTGAGAACGCGTACTTCATGACCTTCCTGCGGACGGTCGCTGGATCGTCCGTGAGATATATTGCGCCCTCGGGGCTTGATGCGCTCATCTTCCCGGCGGGCCCGGTGAGCGGGGGCACGAACTTGCTGTGTATGGCTGCAGTCTTGTGGAATCCCAGGTCCTCGGCTATATCGCGCTGGATTCTCCAGTATGGATCCTGATCTATCGCAGCCGGTATCAGACAGCGGCGGCGCTCGAACATGGTGGGGGCTATCTGCACGGCCGGGTAGAACGCCATCCCTATGTTCGTCTCCCCGGTGAATCCGAAGACCGCTTTCACGGTGTTGAACGTCAGCTTGGAAGCTATCCTTATGGCAAGTGGATACATGTTCCCCATGTACTCGGTGTCCTGCACGATGAAAGTCCTTTCCGGGTCAAATCCCGCGGCAATGATGTCCAGCGCGTTCTCGTAAGACCACTTCCTGGTGTCCTCCAGGCTCAGGCCCCTCCTGCGCTCCAGGAACTTCTCGTCGTCCGTCAACTGTATGTAGACGTTCGTCCTCAGCTTATCCTGCAGCCACTTGGTGAAGTAGAACGGTATTATGTGTCCCACATGCATGGGGCCGCTCGGTCCCCTTCCAGTGTACAGGAAGACCCCCCTGCCGGACTCCACGTCGTCGAGCGCGAGGTCCAGGTCCCTGTGCGAGAAGAATATCCCCCTCCTGAGGAGGAAGTGATCCTCCCCGAGCACCCTCCTGAGGCGCTCCAGCAGATTCCCATCGAGGCTGCTGGTGCCGAACTCCCTGATCAGCCTGTCATAGTCGACCACGCCCTCGACTGACCAGGGAGTTACCTCGAATCCCACCCCGGTTTCCGTCCCGACGCCACCGGGCGATTCGGTGCCCTGACCAGAATTGCTGCCGGTGCCCGGGGCCGCCGCGCCATCTTCACCCATATGGAATCCCGCTTTCGATTTCAGGTCACCAAACGCGATCGACCATTTGCATCACCAAGGGGATCAGGGAATAAAAATTTTCTCCTCACTTGACGTGCGCCGTGAGCAGCATGAGCACTATGAAGACCACGGCCACGACGCCCATGTAGACCGCGAACATCGTGGTGGACCGGCGCTGACTCCTGCGGTCCTTTTCCGCGCACTCCTTGGAGCAGTAGACCTGCCCCAGCGGTATCGGTTTCCCGCAGACCTTGCAGTGCGTGTGCAGCGGAACGTTGAAGTCCTCCTTCTCCTTCCTGGGCACGCTCGGAGTGCCGTGGCGGTGCCTAAAATCCGTTTCATCGCGCGCTCGGGCGCTCAGTAAATTATGCGTGTACCGACCTTCTCGCCGCGGATCGCCGCGAGGACCCCCTCATAGCTGGTCACGACGGTGGGTATTCTGGACCTCTCCAATATGCGCAGCGACACGTGATCCAGGAGCTCGTAGGTGCCTGCCTTGTGCTCGGATCCGCTCAGCAGCTGGGTCAGCTCCTCCACTCCCACGGCCTCGAGCCTCCTAGCGGATGGATTCTTCCTGGGATCGTCCGTGTACACGCCGTCGACGTCCGTGGCGTTCACCAAGAGCGCCGCCCCGAGGCTCTCCGCCGCCAGAGCCGCCACGGCATTGGTGCTCTGTCCGGGCTGGAGCCCTCCCATGACGATTATGCTCCTGTTGGACGCGCTCGCGGCCAGGAGCTCCTCCAGCGTCTGTGGCACTGACGGATATGCCACACCACCGAGCGCGGCTATCAGAAGCTCCGCGTTCGCCCTCGTTATGAGTATCCCCAGCTGATCGAGCGCAGCCTCGCTGGCCCCAAGCTCCCTCGCGGCCCTTATGTAGAGCCTGGCGACGCTGCCGCCGCCGGCCACGGCCGCCACCCGCCATCCCTCATCCGAGGCGGCCCTCAGCTGGTCCGCCACCCGCCTCACCATCTCGCCGCCCACCTTCGGCAGGTCGAAGACGGCTCCGCTGACCTTCACGACCGCGAAGCGATCCAAGTTCGCTCGTGGACGATCCGCACTGGTTCGAGTTAAAATCTTTTGGGAACCTGATGCCGTGCTCCAGCCCGATCATTGCTGCGCAACGGATAAAAGGGAGGGCATGTGCAGGACGTCAGCTTGCCGGGCTACGATTCAGTGGCCATGTACAGAATAAGGAAGCTCGTCTCCCAGCTGGAGAACGTGAAGGGACGAGGAACAGAGCTGATATCGCTTTACGTGCCCCCCAACAGGCCCATACATGACGTGATGAACACCCTGCGGGAGGAATACAGCACGGCGTCCAACATAAAGAGCGATACGACCCGCAATCACGTCCAGGATGCGCTGACCAAGATCATGCAGAGGCTCAGGCTCTACAGGAAGCCGCCGCCCAACGGCCTGGCCGTCTTCTGCGGCGCAATACCGACGCCGGGGAAGGACCTGGAGGAGTTCGTGCTATACGAGATAGAGCCCCCCAAGCCCGTCCCGACGTTCCTGTACCGATGCGACGACCACTTCCACGTGGACATACTGAGGGACATGCTCAGGGAGACCGACGTAGTCGGCATACTCTCCCTTGATTCGTCGGAGGCGTCCTTCGGAATACTGTCGGGCAGCTCCCTCCAGATAGTTCAGAACATAACGTCCGGGGTGGGCGGCAAACACAGGCAGGGTGGTCAGTCCGCCAGGAGGTTCGAGAGGCTCAGGGAGGTCGAGCTGAACGACTTCTTCACGAGGGTCGCGGACCACGCCGCCAAGATATTCATAGAGCAGTTCCAGATAAAGAAGCTCATAATAAGTGGCCCCGGCCCCACAAAGGAGGATTTCTACAAACAGGGATACCTGGACTACAGGTTGCAGAACATGGTGATAGGGGTTGTCGACACTTCCTACGCGGGGGACGAAGGGGTGCGCGAGACGCTGGAGAGGGCGGCGGAGCTGCTCCGCGACGTCAGGCTGCTGGAGGAGAAGGAGCTGGTCGAGGAGTTCCTGAGGGAGGCAAGTCGTCCCAACGGGCTTGCCGTGTACGGTCTCAGGAACGTGGTGGGGGCGCTCACGTCGGGCGCCGCCGAGAAGGTGCTCGTGTCCGAGGACCTCAACGCCAGGAGGCTCGAGTTCGTCTGCAACAGGTGCGGCTACACCTCGGAGAGGTTCATCGACGCCAAGGAGGAGGCGGCGGCGCTCACGTCGGGCGCCTCGGAGAAGTGTCCTTCATGCGGTGCCTCCGACTGGTCCTACAAGTCCGAGGACATAGTGGACTACCTGGAGGAGAGGGCTCACGAGTTCGGCACCAAGGTGGAGGTGATATCATCCGCGACTGAGCATGGACAAATGTTTAAGAGCTTTGGTGGAATCGGCGCGCTGCTGAGGTATAGGGTGCAGGGATCCGCCGATGAGCAGCTACAAGCCCAAGATAGAGGCCAAGCGCTGGGATAGGTCCTGGGAAAGGGACCTGATCGCCGACTGGGAGAACTCCGGGATCTACGCCTTCGGAGGCGGCGACGGCCCCGTCTACTCCATAGACACGCCCCCGCCGTACATCAACTCCCCCATACACATAGGGCACGCCTACACGTATGTGTGGATGGACGCCATAGCCAGGTACAGGCGCATGAAGGGCTACAGGGTGCTCTTCCCGCTCGGCCTCGACCGCAACGGTCTTCCAATAGAGGTGCAGGTCGAGAAGGAGTACCGGATCAGCCCCAGGAACAGCTCGAGGGAGGAGTTCCTGAACAAGTGCAGGGAACTGCTGGACAGGTACGAGGGCGTGACGGTCGACTACTTCAGGCGCCTCGGGATAAGCTTCAACAGCTGGCGGAGATCCCATGAACCCGGCGGCCTCTATGAGACCGATGACCCCGAGTTCAGGAGGCTGACGCAGGAGACCTTCATAGAGCTCTACAGGAAGGGCCTGATATACGAGGGGAAGAAGACGGTGAACTACTGCCCCAGGTGCGGCACCACGATATCCGACGCGGAGGTCGAGTACGAGGATAGGGACACGGACCTCGCCTACCTGCGCTTCCAGCTGGTGGGGGGCGGCGAGGTGACGATCGCCACGACCCGCCCGGAGCTCCTCGGCGCCTGCAAGGCGGTGATATTCAACCCCGAGGACGACCGCTATCGGGGCCTGGAGGGCAGGCGCGCAGTCGTGCCCATATATGGGAGGGAGGTGCCGATCCTGCAGCATCCGTACGCCAAGCCCGACTTCGGCACTGGCCTCGTGATGATATGCAGCTACGGCGACTCGGCCGATGTCCAGATATTCAGGGAGCTGGGGCTGGAGCCGGCCTACCTGATAGGGGAGGACGGCAGGATGACCAAGGACGCGGGCCCCTACGCGGGCCTGGAGGTCAGGGAGGCGCGCAGGAGGATACTGGAGGACCTCAGGGAGAGGGGACTCCTGGTCAAGGTCGAGAGGATAGTCCACAGGACCCCAGTGTGCTGGAGGTGCAAGACCCCGATAGAGTTCATAGCCAGCGACGAGTTCTTCGTCAAGCAGGTGGACCTCAGGGACGAGCTCCTCCGCGTTGCAGAGTCCATGGAGTTCCATTCCCCCAGGAGCAGGGAGCTGCTCACGAGCTGGATCTCGAGCCTGAGCGAGGACTGGCCCATATCCAGGAAGCGCTTCTACGGGACAGAGATCCCCCTCTGGTACTGCAGGAACTGCGGGGAGCGCATACTTCCCCCGCCCGGCAGGTACTATCAGCCCTGGCGGGATCCCCCGCCGGTCGAGTCATGTCCCCGCTGCGGATCCCGCGACTTCGTGGGGGAGACCAGGATATTCGACACATGGTTCGACTCGAGCAACACCGTGGAGTACATCACGGGGTCCCTCTGGGACCGGGAGTTCTTCGAGCGCAACTTTCCGGCGTCCCTCCGCCCCCAGGGGAAGGAGATAGTGAGGAACTGGCTCTACTTCACCCTCCTGAAGTCCTACCTTCTCTACGGGAAGGCCCCCTTCCGGGACGTGTGGATCCACATGCACGTGGTGGACGAGGAGGGCAGGAAGATGGCCAAGTCGCTCGGGAACGTCGTGGACCCGGGCGAGGTGATGGAGAGATATGGCGCGGAGGCGCTCAGGTCATGGGCATTTCTGGAGGGAGACATAACGGAGGGCGACATAAGGTGCTCGTACAGGAGGATAGAGGGCCACGCGCGCTACCTGACCAAGCTCTGGAATCTCTCCAGGTTCGTCTCCTCGTTCCCGGTGGAGGCCGGGTGCGAACCGTCCACGGATACTGACCGGTGGATAATCGCCGGCCTAGGGGCACTGGTGGAGCGCGTCAACGCCCTTAACGATGAATACGATTTCCACGCATCCATGGAGGCGATAAGATCCTTCACGTGGGATGTGTTCGCTGATCACTACGTTGAGATGGTGAAGGAGCGGGCATACGGCCGCGGGTTCGGGGAGCCGGAGCAGAGGTCCGCGTGGTGCGGGCTGCACACCGTCCTGAGGAATCTACTCGTACTGCAGGCCCCGATGCTGCCGTTCGTGACCGATGCAATATGGCGCCAACTGTACTCGAACGGGAGCTCCATACACACCCAGCGCTACGTGGAGCGCGTTGACCACGACCCCTCGCTCAACGGGTACACCCCAGCCATAATCGAGTTCAACTCGCGCATATGGACGGAGAAGAAGGCGAGGGGAATGAGCTTCATGGATCCGATAGAGGCGGAGATCCCCGGGGAACTGAGCAGGTTCGAGCCCGATCTGAGGGCGCTCCACAGGATCATAAACCCAGCTCGGACACCATGAGCCCGAGCCCCCTGGCGCCCGCAGCCCTCATCACGCTGAATGCCGTGGCCACGTCGAGTATTCCCACTCCAGTGGAGTCGAAGACTGTCACCTCGTCGCGGGAGGTCCTGCCGGGTTTCTTTCCGGCGACTATCTCACCGAGTTCGCCGTAGATCTGATCCTTCCTCAGGATCCCCCTGGATATCGGCACATTTATCTCGCCCGAATGTATCGTCTGCTCGTAGTCATCCACGACTATCTTGGACCTTAGAAGTATCGCCGGATCCAGTTCCTCCTTCCCGGGCGCGTCCGCGCCTATCGCGTTTATGTGGGTCCCCGGCTTCACCCAGTCGTTGAGGACCACGGGGGCCTTGGCGGGGGTCGCCGTCACCAGCACGTCCGCGGACTCGACGCATTCCCTCGGCGCATCGGCGACCTCCGCTGAGAGATTTCTTCCCATTGATTCTGCGTAGCGCACCAGACCCTCGGCCGCCGCCCTGACCACGTCATATGCGAAGACCTTCCTGATGTCCCTGACCTCCACTATTGCCTCGAGTTGCCTCCTGGACTGGGCGCCGGCCCCCACTATGCACAGCTTGGACGAGTCATCCCTGCTCAGGTACTTCGTGGCGACGGCGCTTGCGGCCCCGGTCCTGTAGGCAGTGATCTCAGTCCCGTCGACGATCGCCAATGGCCTTCCGGTGTAGGGATCCACGAGCTCTATCACTGCCATGACGCTTGGCAAACCCCTTTCCCTGTTCCCCGGGTGCACGTTGACCACCTTCACGCCGGCTATCCCGAGCCTCGGAAGGTACGCGGGCATGGCCCTAAGGTCTCCGCCCTCCAGGAACAGGTACTGCTTGGGCGGCATCTGTACGGCGTTCATGCCCTTCTCGCGGAAGGCCTCCTCCACGGTCGCTATCTCGTCCTTCATGGAGAGCACCTTCAATACTTCGCTCCTCCTGAGGACCATAACCCCCTGAGACGCAGAAGATCCCTGAGAGTGCATTGTCAGCTTTGTTATCCGGTTGCATAAAAGGAAATCGCGCTCAAGCCGGGATTATCCTCACCCTGGCCTCGCGCGGGCTGAGGCGCGCGCCGCAGTGCGGGCACGTGTAGTTGAAGGGCCTGAGCGCCAGCGTCAGCGATCTCTCCTCATATGACTCGTAGATCACGGCGCCGCACCTTGGACACACGATCCTGAACAATCCGAGCCAGTTCAGGCGAGGTACCGGTAAAATGCTGTTGATTACATTACTAGACCTGCAGGTCATCTTCCAATGAGCCCCCGGCGGGCGGTTCCATGCGCGGTTAGGAGTACTGGCGCCAGGTGTAGCCGCACTTGGTGCAGCGATAGAAGATAGTCGGCGGCTCGTCGCCGCTCCTGGTCTGCACCAGCCACCAGTAGGCCTTGTCGTTGCCGCACTTCGGGCAATCTATCTCGACGGTCGGCATCGTCTTCAGGTTGGCTATGTCCGAGTCCAGCACCTGCAGGGCGGTCTCCTTCGTCTCCTCGGTCTGGACCGACATCTTCTCCTTCCCGGCCTCCACCGTGTATCCGCAGTTGGGGCATGACCAGATAACTTTCTTCTCCTTCCCGGCCTTGACCTGCTTGAGGAGCATCTTAGTGCCGCACTTAGGACAGAACATTCACTGCACCCCCAGCTCCTTGGACACGACGTCCCCCAGGGCGCCGAGTCTATCCCTTGCGCGCCCCAGCGCCCTCAGGAGCGCATCCCTGGGCTCCCCCTCCTTTGTGCGGACCGCCAGGAAATACTTCCGCTCCAGCGGATGCGATCTCCTGTAGGCGGCGAACTCCACCTTCTCGTCCCCGAGGAGCTCAAGCTGCACTATCTGGACCAACGAGAGATCGGTGTCCTCGAGGAGCATCTCCATGAGGTTGCCCTCCTTCCTGACGAGCTTGGCAATCATAATAATGAACCCGTGGCGATTTGTCCTCAGTTATAAGTTTTAGTTGAATTCGGTGAGCTAGGGAGCTGCATTCGTCGCGCGGAATCCGAGCATCGAGCGCCGACGATTCGATGGCGCGGCTCACGAGATGGCGTCGACCGAGAGGAAGTCGGGCGCGAGCCTGCGATACTCCCTGTTTCCGCACTTCAGGCATCTCACGTAGCCGCCATGCTGTCTGGCGACCTTCCCCCCGCACCTACTGCACCTGGTCCAGAGGACGCCGCACCTGTCATCGGAGAGCGCCGCGAAGGCTATGCCGTCCACAACGCCCAATATCTTGGCCCGCACTATGTCGTTGAGCTCCACTGGTGCCCCTTCTCCGCGCCCACGGGGCCTCCTCCCGGTCACCAGTATAGCAGTTATTCCCGCCTTGGTCTCCTCATTATTTATCTTGTATATTGTTATACTGTACATGTCCTCCGGGAGATCCTCATCCACGGTCCCCACGACGTAGTCCCCGGGCTTCGGAACCTGGCTCCTCATCGGTATGCCGCGGACCTTGAGCTCCTTGAGTAGCGCCTTGAGCTCGAACGTCGACACCTTTGTGGCGCGCACGATGCCCTGCAGGTCAACATAGAAATCCCCGAGGGGTATTGCCTCCTCTATAACTGCCAGTCCATCTCCCGGTGCGGCCTTTCCCTCACGGTCCTTAGCGCTCGTGCCTTTCATACCCCACCCACGCCCACAAGGGCATGCGGAGAAGCTCGTCCATATTCAAGCTTTTGCCCCGCAACAGATTCAGGAGCTGGATCGCCTGCGGGTACGAGAGTACCGGACGATCACCGCCCGCGGCGTCCAGTCCTATCCTGGGGCATGCCAGCACTATGAATGCGTCCACGCCGCGCGCCACGCCGAGCCTGTCAGCCGTTATCTCATATGCCGAGTAGTAGTACACGGATCTGCCAAGCTCCTCGAGCGATCTACCGATTGCCCGCGCCAGCTCCGGATACCTCTGCCCGCTCTTCTCCCCCACGACTATTCCGAACGACCGCGCGTCGGCAGCCCTGTAGATGGCCAGAGCCGCCCTCCGCGCCGTACGGGTGGCGTCATCCTCGACGTCCGAGATCTCGAGGGATTCGGGATCCGCCATTATTGTCCTCAAACCCGTCGCCAGCCTGACAGCTATCGCGTGAAATCTACTGGAGCCCAGCAGCGCGAACGCGTCGACGCGCCGCCTGATGCTCCAGGCGCCCGGAAACATGCAGCCGGTGACCTGCCAGTTGAGCAGCGAACCGGTGATCTCCTCGCGCTCAGGCAGGACTACGACGTCGGCCCTCCGCAGAAGATCTGCCAGCTTGCCCCTGACCCTACCGTAGTTGCCGACCGCGAGCAGGCCCACGGCCCTCCAGCCCTCGCGCCGCGCGGCCCCGACGAGTGAGTCCGCCAGTGCCTGGAGCCTGCTGATCGGTACCTCGTACTCAACGTCCACGAGCAACGTCCTCTCCGACAGGCGGGCAGGGGACCAGTGGCCCAGGTTGAATACCAGGTCAAGCCCCAGCGCATCTGCCTGGCCGTCCTGGAGGTCGCAGAAGCCATACGTGGGGTCCAGTATTATCACGGGCTCGATCCCCAATTTCCTCAGGTGATCGTACACGGACCGCGCGGCTGACTGGAGCCCGTCAGGCGCGCTTACTCCGACCCTCCGTGGCCTCCTGCCCCTCAGCACCCTATCTATGGCCTCAAAGTCCACTAGGACGCCTATCCTATCCCAGCGCTTATCCCGATCACTCTCGAGGCTATCGCTCAAACCATCAACTGGCCTGGGCGGGCTTGACCTCTGATATCTCTATCTCAGTTTCCACCGGGAGCTTGCTGGAGGCGACGTTCAGCGCCCTCTTGGCCAGCTCCAGGTTGTCACGCTTCACGTAGATCTCGAGAAGCGTCGTGCCGTGATCCACGCGAGCCGCCAGGCCCACCGGCTTGCCGAAGGCCCTCCTCATACCCTCCTGTAGCCTATCCGCCCCAGCAGTCGCTATCATCTTGTTCTCCCTCAGTATCACGTGAGGGTAGACCTTGACCACCAGGTAATAGTTGCCCTCGCCGATGGTCTCTATGGTCTTGTTGGCGGCCACCCTCGCCGCCTCTAGGGCGTTATGCCTGATCTGCGCGCGCTCCTTTGACACGAGCGCCAGCCTGAAGTCGTAGTCGCCACGGGGGTTACCCACGGTGAACTTGCTGACCTTGGGCTGCGGACTGCCGTGTACGTATTCCCGCCTGGCATACGGCATCCCCCTCGCGACCCTGTAGTTGCTTCCCTTCAAGACGTTCCACCGCGGATATCAGGGTAATTTAAGTGTTCTCGGTTGAGCCGGCGACGCGCCCATGCGAGGCATGACCGAGGAACTTGCCCAGGACCCCCATGAGCGCGCGTACCTCGGTTCTGTCCCCCCTCTCCGCCAGCCTCCTGAGCAGCACCGAGACCTTCGTGGCCCTGCCCCCCTCATACCCCAGGACATCAATAGTTCTCGAAACTAGTTCATCGAGCGCCGAGAGTTCCTGCGCCGATGGATGCGACATACCGTAGAGGCCATGCATCCCGTGGTAACCCTTGGCGACCTCGTACAGTATTATCGCCAGCGCGTGCGATATGTTGAGCGTCGGGTAGTCAGTCCAGGTCGGCACGTGGACCACGAAGTCGCACTCGGCTATCTCCTCGTTCGTGAGACCTGTTGTATCCCTCCCGAGAACTAAAGCCACGTCATCCCTCCCCGCGGCCAGGTCCACCAGTTCCTCCACCGACATCGGCCTCCTGATCAACCTCCTCGGGGCTCCGACCACCTTGGCGGTCGTCGCCACAAGCAGTCCCTTCTCACTGCGCAATGATCTCAGAGAGTTCACCACGCGGGCGCCGTCCAGCAGCACCGATCCATGGGAAGCGTACTGCCGGGCCGCCTTCGTGCCGAGCTTATCGCGGTGGCCACGGCTAGATACCACTATCAAATCCCGGAGCCCGAAGTTCATCATGACGCGCGCCACATATCCAACATTCATGCCATAGTGCGGTTCCACGAGGACGACGCTCCACCTCCTGTAGGGCTCATCCGCAGCCCTTCCGCTCTTCGGGCCTGACATGCGCGGCCGCGGCCGCCTAAGTTTATAAGATGTTAGGGGATTTTGAGAGAAGTAAACCCCGAACCTTCAGAGGGCGTAGCGCACACTTTCTCTTTTCTCTATTGTCTTGCGAATTTAATTGTTAATGATTATATTATTGTCCATCGTGGGGCTGAAATTCCGCGCGCACGCGGATGGCGCGACGGCGCGGGCGTTGAGGGCCCTGCCCGACGCGGCGTGAGCTCCACGGTCGGGGCTTCAGCCGAGGAGTAGCTCACAGTGAGCGCTGTCGGGAAGGTATTTATCCCCGTGGCGCTGGATCATGGGCCGCGCGGCGGTCGTCTAGTCTGGTCTAGGACACTGGCCTCCCAAGCCAGCGATCGCGGGTTCAAATCCCGCCCGCCGCATCTACTCCTAGATACACATTAGCCGATCGTTCGCGTCTCATCCGATACCTGAGAATGGCGACTATGCCGCCGAAGCTGGATATCCATACCCTGAGCTCGGGATGCCTGGATTCGAGCACAGTTATCTTCGTCCTAGTTCGCCTGGCCTCGTCCAGCAGCCGGAGCGTCCTCCGCGACGTCTCGGCGTCCGGGGATCTGATGAGCCCTGAGTCGACCACGACCTCCTCGGCTGCGCCGTTCAGCACCGCTTCCTCTACTCCATCGAGAGAATACGCCAGAAGATCCGGATCCCTGGCAGCGATGGAGTTTATCCTGTCCATGGCCTCCAGTTCCTCCATAAGTATGGCGTCCCTCAGGACCTCCTTCACGGCGTCCCTCCTGAGGACCTCGTAGATCCCCTTGATGCCTCCATAGGACGTGCTGTCCACCAGCATCCTGACGCCGGATCCCTCCAGATCCCTCAACAACGCAGCCAGGTCCTCCTTCCAGTGGGCTGGGCCCGCAACTATGAGGTGATGCACGCCGTGCTCTGCGATCGCCCTGCGAACCTGTCTTGCGATCTCCGACATGGCGCTGGACTGCGCGCGCTCCCTCTCCTCCGGCTGATCCTTCCCTGGAAGCCTCATGTCCTTCTCCACCAGCTCCTGTACGCCGCTCCCGTGGACGAGGGCGATCGCGTATTCCTCATCGTCCACCGCGACGACGAGCGCCCTGTAAGTTGCGCCCTTCGACAGTCTCTTCAGCTCGGCCATGTCCTCAGCCCTCCACCGATCCTCCCTGCGGATTGCCAGCTCCATGCCGGGTTCTATTGAGAGGGTGTGGTGCTGTCCAACCAGATCCAGCTCCTTCGGCGACGCCTCTATCACACCGCGTATCCTGAGCCGATTCGTGAACGGCTGGTATTCCAGCTCCTTCACGCGCACTCCCAATGTCATAGCCTTCCTCCGGCTTCCCCCTCCATCACCCCTGAGCTCCCTGGACGTCCTGGAGAACACGACGTCCCCCGGCCTTATCGTGGCGTACAGTGCCCAGAGGTCCTCCTCCGTCTCCACCTTCGCCCTGAGGAGCCGGTCATTGTCCTCCAGCCTGAGGTCCTGCACGTCCATGTTGTGACGCTAACGTTTAAAAACGAACCATGGATCGCGATTGAAGTAGGGTGGGTACTGGACAATGCCAAGGTTCAAGACAGTGGCGGAGGCCGTCAAGGTGGTCAATCAGAGGGACCAGATAAGGAACTTCGGCGTGATAGCCCATGTGGACCACGGAAAGACGACGCTCTCGGACAACCTTCTACTGGCGGCCGGGATGGTGTCGCCTAACCTCGCGGGCCAAGCGCTCGTGCTGGACTACATGGATCTGGAGCAGAAGAGGAGCATGACGATAAAGGCCGCCAACGTCACCCTGTACTATGAGTACAACGATAAACCATACGTGTTCAACATGATAGATACCCCTGGGCACATCGACTTCACCGGGAAGGTGACCAGGAGCCTCAGGGCCCTGGATGGAGCGGTGGTGGTCGTGGACTCCGTGGAGGGCATAATGGTCCAGACGGAGACCGTGACCAGACAGGCTCTGGAGGAGCGCGTCAGGCCAGTCCTCTTCATAAACAAGATAGACAGGCTAGTCAAGGAGCTGCGCCTCACACCCGACAAGATGCAGAAGTGGCTGGGGAATATAATAGCCGACTTCAACCGGTTGATCGACACATATGCCGAGCCTGAGTACAAGGAGAAGTGGAAGGTGAGCGTCCAGAACGACAGCGTCGCGTTCGGGAGCGCGAAGGATCGCTGGGGGTTCAATCTATCGGTCGCTAAGGACACGGGCATATCATTCAAGGACGTCTACGATATATACACTGGGGGCGACGTCGAGGAGCTGAGGAAGAAGGCGCCGCTTCACGAGACGGTTCTGAAGATGATAATACAACACGCGCCTCCACCGCACGTTGCCCAGAGATACAGGATACCGAAGGTGTGGCACGGCGATCTGAACAGCGAGGTTGGAAAGGCGATGCTGGAGTGCGATCCCGATGGCCCCGTGATAATGATGGTCACGAACGCGGTCGTGGATCCCCAGGCCGGAATAGTGGCGACCGGTCGCCTCTTCAGCGGTACCGTGCATGAAGGTGACACTGTGTGGCTCGTGAACACGAGGGTCTCGCAGAGGATACAGAGCGTTCAGATGTTCATGGGGCCGTACAGGGAGGTGGTCGGCATGCTGCCCGCCGGGAACATACCCGCGCTCCTCGGCCTGGATAAGGCCAGGTCAGGCGAGACCCTGTCCTCCACGAGGGACATGATACCGTTCGAGTCGCTGAAGTACGTGGCGGAGCCGGTCGTCACGATATCCGTGGAGCCGAAGAACCCAAGGGACCTGCCGAAGCTCGTGGAGGCGCTTCAGAGGATGCACATAGAGGATCCGAACCTGACCGTGACGATAAACGAGGAGACGGGCGAGACGCTCGTGAGCGGCATGGGCGTGCTTCACCTGGAGGTGGTTCTCGCCATGCTGGCCGAGCAGAACCTGGAGGTCATAGCCAGCCGTCCGGTCATAAACTACAGGGAGACCGTGCTCTCGAACGCGGGTCCAGTGATGGCGAAGAGCCCCAATCGCCACAACAAGGTGTACGTCAGGATAGAGCCGCTCTCCGAGGACGTGATAGAGGCGATAAGGACTGGGAAGCTGAATGAGAACCTGGACAAGAAGGAGATAGCCAAGATCCTGAGGGACTTCGGCTGGGACACCGAGGAGTCGAGGGGCGTGGTCTCCATAGATGAGAAGGGGAACATCTTCGTGGACGACACCAAGGGAGTCCAGTTCCTCCAGGAGTCCATGGATTACCTGAAGGCCGGCTGGATAGACGTCATGAACGCCGGCCCACTCGCGCAGGAGTACGTCAGGGGGACAAAGGTCATCCTCCACCACTTCGTGCCGCACGAGGACCCGGCTCATAGGACCTACGCGCAGCTCATGCCAGCCATGAGGAAGGCAGTGATGGGCGCAATGCTCATGGCGCAGCCGACGCTACTGGAGCCCATACTTGGCATAGAGGTCTCGAGTCCGCCCGAGCTGATAGGGACGGTCGCCGGCGTCATAACCTCGAAGCGCGGCAAGGTCATAGATATAGTGCAGAAGGAATACCTCTCCGTGGTGATAGGCGAGATACCTGCTGCAGAGACCTCCGATCTCTCGGAGGTCATGCGCGGGGCAACGGGTGGAAAGGCCATGTGGACGACCCACTTCAAGGCCTGGAGGCCCGTGCCCGCCGGGATGCTGCAGTCGGTCGTCGAGTCCATACGCAAGCGCAAGGGACTCCCGCCGAACGCGCCCTCCGCGGAGGAGTTCTTGGACAAGGACTGAGAACAGCGCCAGCATAATATTGTTGAATTATAATTATATTTCATAATTTTCGCGTATTTACTCAAGTCAGAGCGTAATCGAGATCAACTTCGGCTCGGTCATGGCCTCCATCGTGGTCCTCACGCCCTCCCTCGCGCCCATGCCGCTCCTCTTCACGCCTCCGAAGGGCAGCGCATCCCACCTGAGCCTGGTCGTGTCGTTTATCATCACCGCGCCTGCCTCCAGCTCCTTGGCAAGCCTGAGCGCCCTGCCCAGGTCGTGTGTGAAGACCGAGGACTGGAGGCCGTACTCGGTGGAGTTGGCCACCTCTACTGCCTCCTCTTCTGTCCTGAAGCGGTATATGGGAGCTACCGGGCCGAAGACCTCCTCCTTCATGGCCTTGGCGTCGGCCGGGGCCTCCCCTATCACCGTCGGGAGGAAGAAGAAGCCGGGTCCCTCGCGCCTCCTCCCGCCGGCCAGCAATCTGCCGCCCCCGGCCACGGCGTCCTCCACGAACTGTTCCATGTCCCTCACGCTGGACTCCGATATCACCGGACCCACGTCCGTGGATTCGTCCAGCGAATCGCCCACCACGAGCTTCGATGCCCTGGAGACGAACGATTCGACGAACTCGTCGTAGATGCCCTCCTGGACCAGTATCCTCTTCGTCGAGTTGCAGTTCTGGCCCGCGTGCTCGAACCTGGCCCTGACGGTGATGCTCACCGCCCTCTCGACGTCGGCGTCGTCGAACACTATGGCCGGATCCGAGCCTCCCATCTCCATCATGACCCTCTTGCCCTCCCTGGCCGCCCTGGAGGCTATCTCCAGCCCGACGGACGTGGATCCCGTGAAGGTTATTCCGGCCACGTCCCGATTCCTGATTATCTCGTCTCCGACCACGGACGCGGATCCCGGTATGACGCTCAGGACGCCCTTGGGCAGTCCCGCCTCGTAGAGGATGGAGCCGAAGTAGAGCGCCGAGAGGGGGGTCGCCGAGGCCGGCTTCACCACCACGGTGTTCCCCGCGGCCAGGTTGGGCGCTACCTTGTGCGCGAAGCTGTTGAACGGGAAATTGTACGGGAGTATGGCCCCCACTACCCCCACGGGCTCCCGCACCTCCATCACGAGCCTATCCTTGTTGCCGGGCGGGTACTCGTACGCGTCCACCCTGTGGACCTTGCCCTCGAGCGCGAACCTGGCCTCCTCCGCCGCGATCCTAAGAAGTGATATGGAGCGGAACACCTCCACGCGCGCATCCCTTATGGGCTTGCCCCCCTCGCCCGAGAGGATCCTGGCCGCCTCCTCCTTCCTGCCCTCCAGGATCTCGGCCGCCCCGAGGAGGATCCTGGCCCTCTCGGCGAGCGACATCTCAGAGAAGGACTCGAAGGAGCTCCTGGCCCTCTCGATTGCCTCCCTGATGAAGTCTCCCTTCGCGTCTATCGAGACCTCCTCCATCGGCGAACCGCGCGATGGGTTAACCACCACGGCGCTGGCGCGCGTATCCACGCGCTCCCCACCCAACAATGCCAGCTGCAATTCAATAAGATGGCGTCCTCGCCTAACTTTAAGTATTTCAAGCATACATCTAGTAGATGGTCTATCAGTCACCGCACGTATGATATTGTTAAGCCGCATGATTTTAACTTCATCCGACTTTGACAATCATGCAACGCCGGGGGTGGGATTCGAACCCACGAGTGCCACGGGGCACACGGGCTCTCAAGGCCCGCGCGATAGTCCACTCCGCCACCCCGGCACTGTGCATTCCAGGGAGGCGTATATTTGTACATTCCGCGTTTCAACTGGACAGCAAGATGGACGCTAGATCCATGAAATCGCGGAAGCTGACGATCCCCACGAGTTTTCCCTGTGAGTCCACAACCGGCAGATGTCTGACATCGGCTTCCCTCATCTTGCCGATGGCCTCCGTAACAAGATCCGTATCCTTTACGGTGATGGGATCCTCCGTCATGACCATCCAAGCAGGGGTTGTCGATGGAAGGCCTCTTGCGCACGCGTAGACGATATCCCTCTCCGTCACGATTCCCAACGGTCTACCAGACTCATCGACCACCACTACGCTTCCGATCCTATGCTCATGCATTCTGCGCGTTATCTCGGAGAGCGGCTCCTCCCTTCCAACTGTCTGGACATCTCTCACCATAATATCGCTCACCCTGAGCGGCATCTCCCTCCTTTTACCGGTAGAGCCCACCAAGGCGTTTCGCCGGATAAAATTATAACGATATTCTATTTAACTCTTTTCTCACGGAAGTAAACACGTCATCCCATCGCGCACACTAGGAGGACATCATACCTGAGGTT
>JAGDXL010000005.1:18614-20328 GCA_023256385.1 Nitrososphaerales archaeon | reverse complement strand
CTACGCCGTTCATTATCCCCTTGTTGTGCGTCACTGCTCTGTCCTCGTTGAGCTCGGCGAAGCTGGAGGCGTCCGATATCGCTTGGGCTATCTCGGGGCCCCCCACGGCATCTGGAGGGACTTGGGCCTCGGCTTGGCTGAATCTCTCGTGTACCCTGTTGGAAAGTATCCTGAGTAGGGCTGATCCACCGTACCTCTGTTCCAGCATCGGAGAAATCGCCTCGGCTGCCCTGTCAAGGGCGTTGGCCCCCATGCTGTCGGCCGGATCTATCATTAGGCTGAACACCAAGAAGCGCCCCACTTGCTCGACGCTCATGCCTCTGTACCCTCCTCCAGCCTGCACGACCATTGGCATCTGTTGGTTTACCGTCCGGCGAACCTCATCTTCTAGGCTTCTGATTTCCTGTTCTCCTGGGGGGTTACCTGCGTCTCTCAGGACAACTTGAGCTCTCATCGTGGATCCAAGCGTGCGGGTGAAAAAACCCCCTCCAGCCCTAGCCATCTTTGCTCCATTGCTGGCGGCGGCCACCACGGATGGCTCCTCGGTCACCATGGGTATGAGGTAATCCTTACCATCTATCAAGAAGTAGTTGGCGAGCGACAGGTTTAGCGGAAACTGGCCTATGGAGTTCTCAAGTGGAAGAGGTCTTGGAGGAGATGGGAAGGGTAGTTCCTCTCTCTTCATCGAGGCAAAGCGGGCCAGCAGGGTTATCCTCTCCTCTTCTGTCAGCCTGTAGAAACCTGGGACGTCAGAGGTCACGCCCATACGGTTCTGATTCCTCGTCTTTTCAGCTTTGCCGTCAAGGCTTATGACAGCGCCGCTGCCAAGAGGCCAAACGCGTGGCCTTTGAAGAAGCCAACGTGGTCATCGTAGGGGACCTCGTGGCGAAACAGGTAGTCTTGAACTTCTTCCGAGAACAACCTTTCAAGCACTTGTCTTGGGGCGAACCTGTATGCCTGCCTGAGGGCAAGATAGGCGCGCAGCTGCATGCTCCTTTTCCTTGACCACTTCAAGTACGACTCCCGAGGATTTGGGCGCTCGAGGGATTCGGCCAGAGCGGCTGCAGACAGCGCTCCAAAGATCAGTCCGCCCCCGCTGGTGTACTTCACGTGGCCTCCGGCATCTCCAGCGGCCAAGGCCCCCTGGAACCTGGATGAAATTGGAGACGAGGGCCCGGTCACCACGGTCCCAGCCATGGTCGAGACCCTCCCCTCTACCTCCAAGTAACCTGCAACCTCCCGACTAGAGAGGAATCTATCCAACTTCTGGGCCGGGTTTTGGCTGGATGCCGTGCCCACCAGATACTCCTTGCTTGACTGAGGGACTATCCAGTAGAAGAGCTCCCTTGGGGCTTCGGCTTCCAAGAAGACCTGAGGCCGGTTTGGTCCTCTTCCTCTGACTAAGTACTGAAGGCCTGCCATTCCAGACGTTGCGCCAGCACAGTCGACCACAAGATCTGCAAAGGCCACGTGCCTTGAGCCACCAGAGGTAAAGCTGATTTTCCTCTGAACTCCGTCTGGCCGAGACGCAGAGGCACGCGATCCCAGTTGCAGCGAGACTCCTGCCTCCGCTGCCTTCCTTCCAAGCACCTCCTCGAAGGCTACCCTGTCGATCGCGACCACCTCTTGGGAGAAGCGAGCCGTGAGCGTCTTGTTGCCCATATTGGCTTGGCCTTCCCTGAAAGAGGAAAGGACCGGCACCTCGCTTCTGGTC
>JAGDXL010000005.1:6873-18604 GCA_023256385.1 Nitrososphaerales archaeon | reverse complement strand
CGGATGAAACGAGGCCAGTGCAGTGCCTGGGCAGGCCGAGCCTTTGGTGCTCCTCGAGGAGAAGGACATGGTTCCCTTGTTCCGCAGCCAGCCTAGAGAATAGGAGCCCGCAAGGTCCTGCCCCAACCACCGCGATCTTCATGGTCCTTACCTGACTACCCGTTTCCGGGCCGGGACTTCCAGTTCAAGCCCTCTGCTCTGGCAGCGAATTCCCTCAAGACTTCCTCCTCGTTCAAGCCAAGGTCCATCGGGACCTCTTGGTACAGTCCGCGCTCCGACTCAAGCAAGTCATCTGGCCCCAGCGAAACGATGTACCCGTGTTCTCCTTTTGGGGCAGCTTTTCTCGACGCGTAAGAGAGTTGCCTTGTTCCTTCAAGGTTCAAGAGAAGTTGCATGACTCTGTCCTTGGCGACGGACAGGCCTCTGCTTGTGTCTAGGGTCGTGTAGGCTGCGGCGACGGCCACCCCCATGGGGGAATAATCTCCGTCAAGCAGGGCAACTTGAGAGTGTCTGGCCTTGATGGCTGCAAGCAGCTTCTCCTTGTCCAAGAAGCGGACCCTGGCTATCTTGAAAGAGTCCTTTACTCCTCCGTATTCTAGCTCAACCGTCAATGCCAAGCGCTCGCACCCTTTGCGCGACCCTCGCGCCTTCCCGCGACCTCCCCTGGGTGAGGGCCCCTGTCAGCGAGACGCGAACTATCTTCCTTCTGTTTCCTTCTGACCCGATAAGCCATATCTCGTCGGCCGAGAACATTGGCATCACGAGCACCCTCTTGTGGGTGGGGTTTGCCGCGGCGTAGCTTGCAAGACCCTCTTCCGTGTGCTTGAAGCTCTTGCACTCGAAGGCGATGGGGTTTTCGGTGTCCGAATACATGATGTCCACCCTTCTGTTTCCGACGGCCACTTCCTCCTCGATTTTTGCCGGGTTGAGTCCGGACTTCAGCATTTCTTGCTTCACGTACTTCACCAGAGACGTGTGAGAGTAATACACCACAATCCGCACCTAAGTGTGAGGTCCGCGAGGAGATAAACCTTTTCCATGGTCCGCCAGACGGTTAGACTTTTAATTTCAGATCTCTGCATCGCATGGCCGTTGTGGAGGTTGGAGAAGGGAGCAGCGTCTCGCAGGTGTTTGCGGACTGCTTGTCCCTGCTTCACAGGGAAGGGGTCGTGGATCTCATAAGCGAGGGGAGAGGCATGGAGACTGCCATAGCTGCTGCGCTGGCCATCGTTCATTCATTCGATCAGCGCACGACCATAGATGGGCCAGAGATATACACGGAGGAGAGGGTTGTCGAGGGGAAAAAGAAGTATGTGAGCAAGTTGAAGATAAGACTGCTCAGGAAGCGATCCTCCTCTTTTCCTTGGGTAACAGCCTTTGGGCTTCTTTCCAGTTGATCTCACCAGAGGTCAGGTCCTCAAGAGTCTCCACGTACGACCTAAGCACTCCAAGCCTCTCCAGTAGCTTCATGTAAGCGGCCTGGCAGCGCAGCAAGGTCTTCATGATTGACAGAGAGAGCTTCATCGCCTCAAGAGTGGCTTGTTCTTTTCCTTTGGCCTGCGGCCTTTTCCTCATCTCTTCCTCGAGAGAGGAAGTGCACTCCTTGAGCTTCATCAACTCCCTGTCCAGCTCCTGGAGCTTTTCCGTGCCTGCCGAATAGAGGGCATCGGCGGTGGAGTTGGTCTTCTCGAGTTCGGCCCTGAGTTCTCCGCTTGACTTTTGTGCGGCTTCATGGTTTTTCTGGATCTGCACCTTCATGAACGACAAGCGTGAGGAAAGTTCGCTTTCGGCCTGAGATAGGCCGAGGTAGTTGTCCGAGCTTATCCTGGCCAGTTCCTGGGATTTTTGCAACGACTCTTGCGCCAAACTGTAAGCGTCTTTTGCCATATGCGATATGCGCAGGAGTAGAAAAACCTATAACCTCTAGAGGCCAAGACTTGTTTGGAGTTGCCCATAGAAGACCCTGAAAAGAAAGCGCTGGCGGAGAAGGTCCTTCTTGAGTACAAGATATGCAGGCGCTGCGGTGCCAAGAACCCAATAAACGCGGTCAAGTGCAGAAGGTGCCATTGGAAGTTTCTGAGGCCCAAGAAGAACAAACTCAAGCGTTGACGGTGTTTCGTGATGTTTCAGAGCCGGGCTCGTAGGTCTCACCTCTGCGCAGAGATCCATCCTTCCTTGGACGGATCTGAGGTCCACCTTCTGGGCTGGCTTCACGAGAGGCGTGACCTGGGAGGCCTGCGTTTCCTGATACTCAGGGACAGAAGCGGTAAGGTCCAGCTCATAATGAACAGGAGGGACACTCCTGAAGAGGTTTGGAGGATCACGGACGGCCTGAAGAGGGAGAGCGTGTTGTCTGTGACTGGGACGGTCAAGAGATCCCCTCAGGCACCCGGAGGCGCCGAGGTGTTGGTTGGCAAGGTAGAGCTCTTGGCCTCCTCGGATGACCTCCCCCTGGACGTCGTTGGAAAGACCGAGGCCGAGCTTGACACCCGCCTTGACTACAGGGTGCTTGACCTGAGGAGGGCGGCTCCTCAGGCCATATTCAGGATTGAAAGCACGACAGTGAGGGCAATCAGGTCTTTTCTTGATGACAGCGGCTTCATGGAAGTGTTCACGCCGAAGATAATATCCACGGCGACTGAGGGAGGCGCAAACTTGTTCAGCGTTTTCTACTACGACAGGTTGGCGTATCTTTCGCAGAGCCCGCAGCTGTACAAGGAGGTGCTGACCTCAGACTTCGAGAGAGTTTACGAGATAGCTCCCGCCTTTAGGGCTGAGGAGAGCGACACGCTGAGGCATCTGGCCGAGGTCACGATGGTCGACGCGGAAGCTGCCTTCTTTGATTACGAGGACGTCATGGACCTCATGACGGGTCTGATCAAGGCGGTGGTGCAAGAGGTCAACAGTGAAAACGAGGAGGATCTCAAGGCGCTCGGGCGCTCCCGGCTGGAGGAAGTCGACTCGATACCCCGCTTGGAGTACGATGAGGCGGTCAAGCAGATTCTTCCGCACGATCGGGAGAGCGTTGTGCTCTACGAGTCGGCCGCGGCCTGCAACGCCGCCGTCGACATGAGCGTCGACGTCTGGCTCTACCTCACGCTCGGGTACATCAGGCTTGAGAAGTCGAGCCCCGACCAGATAGGATCCTCCACGATGCCCCAGAAGGTGAACCCCGTGGACCTCGAGGGGGGCGAGGGCATGCTCAGGTTCGCCGCGAGGGGGCTGGAGTCAATGTCGCACAGGCTCCAGGAGTCCAGGCTGCAGAGGGACATCTCGGACTCCGCCGTGAAGAGGTTCTACGGGGAGGTGTATGGCCTTGCGGTAACGGGACTCAGGAGGGTTGGCGAGTCTCTGGATCACATACGCTACTTCCGCGAGGGCTCGCTGGAGGACCTCAACAGGCACTGGGAGGTGCTCGGGGAAGCCGCGCAGGTGGTGCTGAGGTCTAGGGGCGACGACGAGGGCTATGAGAAGGTCAGGCGGAGGCTTCAGGGCGTCTCAATGCGCGAGGAGGAGTTCGCAGATGCCGTCCGCGATCTGGGGCCGGAGATATCATCCCTGCGCCCCGAGCGCTATCTGGGCTACGCCTGTGAGCAGGCCGTGGCCTTCTCGGAGGAGGCGGGCCGCATAGCCCAGGGGGTCATCGGCTCGAGGCCAGCGAACAGGCTGACTGATGCGAAATTGTTTTAAATCTTGACTGGGGCGGGTGGCTCAGCGTTGAGCAAGGCCAGCAAGAAGGCTGAGAAGGGCAAGGAGAAGGGAAAGCAGCCGGAGAGGGAGAGGGCAAAGGGAGTGGCGGAGGGCAAGGCCAGGGCCGACGCGCTACTGGTCGAGGATCCGAAGTACGTCCTAGAGAAGCTGAGGCCCCTCAAGGCGCTCACCATATACTCGGTGGCGCAGGCGCTGGGCGTCAAGGGAAGCACCGCGAGCGCACTCCTAAGGAAACTCGTGGAATCCGGCGCGGCCGTCAAGGTCGGCGGATACAGCGGGCACTACGTGTACGCGATAAAGGAGGATTCCGCGCAGTCCTCCCCCGCTACTCAGTCCTGACTATCAGCGTCAGGCGCGCGCCCCTCCTGGTTCTGGCCAGTTCCTCAAGTCCCTGGGTGACGTTTCCCAGGGGCACCATGGGCATGTGAAGCTGCGCATCCCCGGTGAATATCCACAGGCTCCCATCGGCCGGGTTGACCGCCATCTCGCCCGCGCGGAACTGCGCGCGGGCCTTGGACACCCCGATCTTCAGCCGCGTCACGATGCCTATCGCGTTATCCCTGAGCAGCACGTTCCCGGTCAAGCGGCGCAGCCTCTCGAGTTCCGCGACGGCGGCGGGCGCTATCGCCCTGCGCAGGACCCCCGAGGCGACCTCCCGATCATCGACGATAAGCTTAAACGAGGGATCCATCGCAGCCTAATGCGAGGGGTGAGCTATTAAAGGGATGCTCGAAGGGCCAAGTGCGGTCCTTAGAAGGTCTCTGAGCGAAAATCTCGTCTTCCAGCTCCCGGCCGACCTCCTCATGAACATGGCCGAGATCCATGGAACTCCGTACTTCATGATGGATGAGGCCACGCTCAGGAGGAACGCAAGGGATCTGGCGGCGGCCTACTCCGGCTATCGCGGGGGAATATCCGTGGCGTACTCGGTGAAGGCGAACTTCCTTCCCGCCGTGCTGAGGACGTTCTGGGACGAGGGTCTCCTCTTCGACGTCGCCACCGTGGAGGAGCTGTACTTCCTGGAGAGGACCGTCGGCAGCGTGGAGCGCTCCATATACACGAGCGCGACCCAGACCTATCGCGAGTTCTCGAGGGCCATCGAGCTGGGCGTCAACATGTTCGTGGTGGGATCCGCGAACGGCCTCCAGAACCTCGCGAGGGCCGCCGAGAACTCCGGGAGGAAGGTGGACGTACTCATAAGGATAAACCCGGAGCTCGATCCACCCACCGACGACCACTTCTACAAGATCGGCAAGTACGGGGTCCCCCTGGTGGACGAGGATGGGGAGGATGCGCTGGCGCTCATAAGATACGCGCTGGGCCACGAGGACCTGAGGCTGAGGGGGTTCCACTTCCACGTCGGCACCCAGGTCTCCAACCCATCCAGGTTCATCAGGGCGCTAGATCGCCTAGAGGAGCTGCTGGCCATGGCGCGCGTCGAGGGCATCGACATGAACGTCGACGTGTTGGACATCGGGGGAGGAATGCCGGTCATTTACGATGAGGGCGGGGTTGACGCGGACGACGTCGCGCCGAGAATAGTGGGGCGCCTGAACGCGCTGGTCGACCGCCTGGAGGGTCCGCCGGACCTCGTGGTGGAGAGCGGTAGGTTCCTGAGCGCGGAGGCCGGGGTGCTGGTGTCCAAGGTCCTCAACGTCAAGAGATACGCTGGCTTCACCTATGCATTCCTGGACACCGGTTATCACAACTTGCTCGATGCAGCGCTCGTGAAGCAGGTGTACCCAATCAGGGTGATCCCAAGGGATGACGGTGCCGGGAGTGAGCGCGTGGTGCTGGCGGGCATGCTCTGCGACTCCGACGACGTGTTCCCGCTGGGGAGCAACGTCGAGATATCGCGGGTGGAGGTGGGCAAGCTCGTTGCATTCGGAAATGCCGGCGCCTACAGCCTGGTCTTCAACATGCCGTTCCACGCGCAGCCGAAGCCGCCCGTCCTGTTCAGGAGATCGAGTGGAGAGGTCGAGGTGGCCCGGCCGAGGGAGAGGCTCGAGGAGCTCTTCGAGGAAGAGGGCGGATTCAGCGGTCGGTGAGATATCCTATACATACCCTATACGGGTACATACCCTATACGGGGCCCCGTCTCATTCATGGCTGAGGCTCGACGGATGGCTCCTATCTTGAATCGATTCGGCTAGTCTAGCGCTGCTATTTTAATGAAGCAGCTATGAGATGGGAGTCTCCAGCGAATTCATTCAATTCATTCTGCGCAATTCTACGGTGGCACCGATTCGATTGTTCTGTAACGTTAGTGGTTTGGGGGAAGCAGTAACCACTCGTCCTCATCGCTTAACACCGCTTGAAACTATAGTGATCTCCGATAGGGACTTCCACCTCGCCCACAGATACGGGTGATCACCGTGGGGTCCGCCCTCTACCGCTCCCCCGGAGTGGCAGGTAGGTCAATGAGCCGGGAAGCTCCAAGGCTTCAGCGGAGGAGCAGCTCGCACACATCTGATATCTATATAATTTCAAACCTCCCGAGATAAAGAAAATCATTCAACAACATAAAAAATACTCATTTTATAACACGAGATAGATGTATCCTTCCTGCATTCTTTTTATTATTTCCTTGAGGCTCGCAGGTACATATATCACGCCAGGTGCAAGTTCATCCTTCTGGATGTTTCTCGCCTCCATTGAGGTGCCGCAGGCCACAACCTGCACCTTTTTGTTCTCAAGCAGTGGTTTTATCCTGTTCCTTTGGGTTACTGCGGCAATTCCACCGTTGAGATACACGACCTCGACCAGCCTCGACCAGCTCGGTCTCAGGCATTTCTGAGAGATGTGTAGCGGCCGTGATCGACATCGGTATCTTTTCCTCCGAGTCCACCTCAAGTATTATTTTTATCAAAGAATAGACTCACGATCAAACCTATAAGCATTTTCATCCATATTTCGCATCATATAAAATGAATGTCAGACGCTGGGCGCGAGGACGGGTTTGTCGTCCGGAAATCCCGCGGGGAGTATGTGCTGAGGCCGCAGGAGGATCCGCTATCTTTGGGCTGGATCAGACATCGGGCCAAGTGGTTGCGACGTCGGGATCGGATTACGATGTGTTTCTGAGGGCCACGCCATTTCCGCTGAGGTACCCAAGTGATGACTTCCCGCTATCGCTGGAAGATCCTCAGGGATTGATGTCGATATGGGCTCCTTCCTCTAGAAGATCCTGAGGATGGACCTCATGAAGCTCCAGCGCGCCTATGTGGGATCGTTCGGCATGTCGGAGAGGTCTCCGTACACGTGGTACGTTACGTGTACGGAGATGATTAGTCCAGAGGGCACACTGCTCGCGTTCGCCGACGCGTAGAGGGACGTGGCGTGGGACGCATCCCGGGAGCTACGGATCACCTCCCCGAGGTGCTCCTCCTGGCGGCGATCGACTGCGCAGGGGAGGACTAGTGCTATCCACGACGCTCGTGGCCGCAGAGAGGATCGAGCGCGGCCTCAGGAATGCGGGATAGTCCGTACGTGGACTTACGAGATTGTGGGCCAAGCTGGGAAAGGAGGATCCCATGATGAGATATTGCAGCGAGTGCAAGCATAGGATTATCTATGAGAGGATGTTCGGTGCCGGAGGAGCGCGAAGCAGGAGATCCTCCACGGGGAAAGGAGGAAATCTGGAATAGATCGAATTGTAAGGCGATCGTCAGCTGGGCGCGCGCTTTATCCCGTAGCGCTTTATCTCCTCGAACCCATACGCTCCCTTGCTCTTGTTCTTCCACCTTATCAGTAGGTATGGCTTTCCTTGGATGTCGATTATGTCCTCGACCGTCCCCAGCACTCCCAGATCTGTTATCACCTTATCCCCTATGTTGAAC
The DNA here is from genome assembly GCA_023256385.1 of Nitrososphaerales archaeon. Lineage (GTDB taxonomy): Archaea > Thermoproteota > Nitrososphaeria > Conexivisphaerales > Conexivisphaeraceae > Conexivisphaera. The sequence goes on along the minus strand of JAGDXL010000005.1, from coordinate 11,054 downwards.
CCGTACGCGGTTCTCGTCTCCTCTTCCTGTGAGGACATGTCGAGGCGCTGAAATACGGCTCTATTTAAGGTATTGCCCTATGACCGTGGGCAGCACGGACGGTCCCTCGAGGACGCCGAGGCGACCATGTGCCGCCTCCGGTTCCGTGAACCTCCTGCTTCCATCCCATCCGACCGATCCCCCGGATACGAGAAGCGGCACCGGATCTTCGCTGTGCGACTTGAGCTGGCAGGGCGTAGAGTGGTCCGCGGACACCGCCACGACAGTTCTATCCAGATCGAGGTTCCTGAGCAGCGGGCCGAAGAATCCCGAATCTATCAGCTCGATGGACCTCGTCTTGACCTCGGGTAGTCCATCGTGGCCCGGCTCATCCGGCCCCTTCAGGTGCACGTATACTCCGTCGTGTGACTGGAGCAGCTCCATCACCTTCGATGCCTTCCATCCGTAGTTGAGCAGCTCGGGACTCCGAATGACGTCCATGTGCACGATCCTGGCGACTCCTACTTCGACTGGCATGTCCGCTATCGCCGCTAGGTCGAGCCCATGAAGCTCTGATATGCTGGGAAGCCGTGGCAGCTTGGACCCGGCGTCCCTCATGAGTATCATGTTCGCTGGCAGCCTCCCGGATTTCGCGCGCGTCACGTTCACCGGATGTGAGTTGAGCACACGATAGGCCTTCTCCGTCACCTCGTTGACCAGCTGAGCTGCGAGCGCCGCCTCGTGGCTCCCGTCCAAGGGGTTCGCGCTCTCCACGCGCATATCGCTGCTCTCCGAGGTCGCGACGCCCATTCCTCCCACCTTCTTGTAGGCGGGATCCGTGTTGGTGATGTTCGATGAGAGCTGCACTCCAGGTACCCTGATGCGAACAACGAGCCGATGACCCACTGTGTGCCTGAAGAGGACCTCCGCGGGCGGCTCGAGCTTCACCTCGCGATTGAGCGCTGCGGCGAGTTCCTTCGCCTCAGAGTCGCTCAGGTCCCTTCCGGCGCGCCTGTCGATTATCCTCATGTGCTCGTCGACCGTCGCGAAGTTGGCCCTGAGCGCTAGGTCGCCATCCCTGAAGTCGATATCGGATCCAACGGCCTCGATGACACCCCTCCCCGGATATTCCTCCCCCAGCCTGTATCCCAGCATGTGGAAGACGGCGACGTCGGACTCGGGCGCGATCCCCCTTCCGACAGTGTAGACGAGCCCGGTGGAACCCCTCAAGGCCAGCGAATCTAGGTTGGGCGTCACGGCGGCCTCGAGTGGAGTCCTCATGCCGAGCTTGGGGTCCGGCCTGTCTCCCACGCCGTCGAGGAGCACGTAGACCAGCTTCCTCACGCGTCGGTAGATATGTCCAGTGCCTTTTATAGTTCTTTGATAAACTATTTGCACAACGAGAACTTCCTTCCAGCTGACGCTACACATGTGGGGCCAGATATGAAGAATTTCAAATCAATCCGCGCGTTGACAGGCCGATGTCCGACGGTGTTTTGGATCCACCGAGTTTACCCTAACTCGAGAGATCCTCTCCAATGGGGGACAGCCGCCTGTAGAAGATGTCACCGCTCGGATCTGGGACGCGGGCCAGAAGGCCCTGTGCCACAAGCCGGTCGCAGGCGGCCTGTACGTCGTCCGGATTCATGTCTGTGCCGTACTCGCTCTCCAAGTCCCCCTCGATCTCGAATACTCCCTTCTCCTGCATGTCCGCGAGCACGTGCATCACCTTTCCCTCTAGGCTGTCAGTCGATGGGACGGACGGCAACCTCACCAACTTCTGGGTACCATCCTTGAGTTTCTCCACTACTGGCGCCCAGTCATTCAGGTTCCTCTTCCTCCTCCCCGTCAGGGTTTCGATGAAGATCAAATCATGATCCCCTTCCTCGTCCCTCCACATGATCTCCAGACTGGGCCTCTCGAGGGCTTCCCTGTGTCCCTTTGCGATGGCCGTCTCCAACGGAATAAATATGTTGGGAGGCTGACGCGGGATCTTCTTCAGGTCCTCTACGTCGGAATACAGGAGCCGTTGATGCGCGAAGTAGCCGACGGGTAAATTCTCCCCCCTCTCGTTCGTGCAGACGAAGATAAGCCTCCTGTCCGTGAGGATCAGCGTGCCCTCCCTAATGCCCACGCCGAGTTCTGCCTTGATCTCCCTCAATACACCGGCGGGACGCATCATGACGCCCTGTTCCTGGGCTAGGATCATTTCCCCTTGGTCCGCGCTCAAACCATGTGATGTGCGTCGATGACATGTAATAAGCATTCTGCGTTGCGATCGCGGGAGATGTCAACGAATGTCTGCTTCGCTTGGCGATTCGCCGGTGCAATGATGGGAGGTCGAATTATCGCCGCATGAACGTGTCACCGGACGTGCAGATGGTGCGCCGGCGACATCGCGTATTCCAACCCGCGATGGAAGGCAAACGTTAATGTGCACGTCCACCGGCTCCATCGCGTCACATGCTCAGGACTCACAGGACATCTGAGCTGGGCAGGGTCAGGGAGGGCCGGCGCGTCAAGGTGGCCGGATGGATATCCAGCATCCGCGATCAGGGATCCATAACTTTTCTCATGCTGAGGGATGGCTGGGGCGAGGTCCAGGTGACGGCGAAGAAGGGGGAGGTGTCGGATGATCTCTTGGAGAGGCTCCACGCCATTCCGCTGCACTCCTCCGTGGTCATAGGGGGGACGGTGAGGGTTGACCAGAGGGCGCCGGGAGGCGTGGAGGTGATACCTTCCAGCGTGCAGCTCGTGTCGAGGGCCAAGAAGCAGCCGCCCTTCAGTGTGTACGGCGGAAACCTGCCGGCGCTCGATCGTAGGCTCGACATAAGGGCGGTCGACCTGAGGAGGGTGAAGGCGGGGGCCATATTCCGCGTGAGGCATGCAACTCTGCGGGCCATCAGGGACTTCTTCACGTCGAGGGGGCTCACGGAGGTCCAGACGCCCAAGATAATAGCGACCGCGACGGAGGGCGGCGCGGAGCTCTTCCCGGTCCTCTACTTCGACAGGGAGGCCTTCCTCGCCCAGAGCCCTCAGCTGTACAAGGAACAGCTCACCATGGCGTTCGACGGCGTGTTCGAGATAGGTCCGATATTCAGGGCCGAGCCATCGAGGACGCTCCGTCACCTCAGCGAGGCGATAAGCGTTGACGTTGAGATGGCGTTCGCCGACTACAGGGATGTGATGCGCCTTCTGGAGGACATGGTGGTGCGCGTGACCAAGAGGCTGACCGGCGAGATACCCGGGGAGTTCGCGGCGCTCGAGCACAGCCCCGAGGTCCCCTCCAAGCCCATACAGAGGTTCACGTACGAGCAGTGTCTATCCATGCTGAGGGAGGCCGGCGTGGAGAAGGACTTCGGGGACGACTTGGAGACGGATGACCTGAAGGAGCTCGGCAGGATGATAGGTGGCTACTACTTCATAACGGAATGGCCCACGAAGCTCAAGCCCTTCTACATAAAGCCGAAGGCCAGGAGGCCCGAGGTTTCGGAGAGCTTCGACCTCATGTATGGTGACTTGGAGCTCTCCAGCGGTGGCTCAAGGATACACCTGAGGTCGGTGCTCACCAGGAGGCTGAAGGAGAAGGGCCTGAAGCCCCGCGACTTCGAGTACCATCTGAGGGTCTTCGACTACGGGATGCCGCCGCACGCCGGCTTCGGGCTCGGACTGGACCGCTTCGTCATGGTCCTGACTGGGCAGGACAACATAAGGGAGGTAGTCGCGTATCCCAGGGACATGAGGAGGTTGACGCCGTGAGCTTAGACGTCGAGAGACTGAAGCGCCTGGCCGCGATGGATCTATCGCCGGACGAGGAGGGGGAGGTCGCCCGCCGCCTGACGGAGGTCGTGAAGTACTTGGACAGGCTAAGGTCCCTGGATCTCTCGGGCGTCGAGCCAATGTATGCGGCCGGATATGATGAGGCCAACTACAGGCCTGACGTGCCGTCCAGCTCCGATCCAGACGAGGTCATGCGCGTGGTCCCGAAGAAGAAGGATCGCTACGTGAGGGCTCCCAGGATGGTGTGAGATGAACACCCCCACGCTATGGGAGGCAGTGCAGGAGGCCCGGTCAGATCCCGGGTACTCGGAGGAGCTCGTGAGGAGGCTCCTAGGGAGGATACGCTCAGTTGACGGCGAGCTGAACTCCTTCCTCTCGGTGAACGATGCCGCCGCGGAGCAGTCCCGCTCCTCCGCGGACAG
>JAGDXL010000005.1:6495-6863 GCA_023256385.1 Nitrososphaerales archaeon | reverse complement strand
TAGCCGTGAACGACCGCGCGCCGGAGCAGGCGCGCGCCTCGGCGGGGATCGCGCCCCTACACGGCGTACCGATCGCAATCAAGGACAGCATAAGCACGAGGGGGATCGAGACCACTGCCGGCTCCAAGATCCTAAAGGGCTACGTGCCGCCGTACGACGCCACGGCGGTGGCACGCCTGATCTCCGCCGGCGCAGTCGTCCTGGGGAAGACGAACATGGACGAGTTCTCGATGGGAAGCACTGGTGAGAACAGCGCGTTCGGCGCCACTAGGAACCCATGGGATAAGTCAAGGGTACCGGGCGGCAGCAGCAGCGGGAGCGGGGCAGCTGTGGCCGCCGGCTTGGCCCCCGCGGCGCTCGGCGCCGAC
>JAGDXL010000005.1:0-6253 GCA_023256385.1 Nitrososphaerales archaeon | reverse complement strand
CCGGTGCAGGACTACATGGCCGCGCTCGACGGCGACGTGTCCGGCTGGAAGGTGGCGGTCGTGAAGGAGACGGTCGGCGAGGGGATAGACGACCGCGTATCGAGGCTCTTCTGGAGCGCCGTCGACGCGATCTCCGGACTCGGCGTTGACGTCGACGAGATCAGCGTCCGGTGGCTGGACGAGTCGCTTGCCTCATACTACGTTGTGGCGAGTGCGGAGGCCAGCAGCAACCTTGCCAGGTACGACGGGATCAGGTACGGACTCTCCCCTCAGCACTCCGGCGACTGGCGCTCCTACTTCTCCAGGGTCAGGGGGGAGGGATTTGGTCGCGAGGTCAAGGTGAGGATAATGCTGGGAACCTACGCGCTGTCGGCCGGATACTTTGAGGAACTTTACCTGAAGGCTCTCAAGGTCAGGAGACTGGTCGCCGACGAGCTGTCCGCGGCCCTCAACAAGTACCAGCTGCTCCTGTCGCCGACCATGCCGACCCCGCCGCCGAGGTTGGGCGAGAAGACGACGGACCCCCTCTCCATGTACATGATGGACGTGGAGACAATACCGGCCAGCCTGGCGGGCCTGCCGGCGCTCTCAATTCCCGTTGGGACGGTCGATGGCCTGCCCGTCGGGCTCCAGGCACTGGGCCGCCGCATGGACGAGTCATCGCTCCTCACGCTCTCCGCGAGGTTCGAGGACGAGGTGCTGAAGGGGCCCGCTCCCCTCGCCCCCCTCTAGATTCGCCCCCGTCCACGTCGGACATGTAGCAGCTTAGCGGGACCTCCCTCCACCTCTCGACCGGTGCCACTGCTTCCCCCTCCCCGACCGGTATGCCGTAGCGCATGCCCAGCGACTCGGACTTCTCCCTGACAAGCGAGGATATCGAGTCATAGTAACTCCTGGGCGGCACCCTGTAGGGCCCCAGCCTACGCCCCTCCTCGAAGTACAGCTTCTCCATCCTGCCGATGACATCCTCCCTGTCCCTCGACTCCAAGAACCTCCTCATGCGCTGCCATATATCGTCACGGAGCCTCAGCACCCCGTTGTACGCGAACGAGGCGCCGGCTTCCCTGGACGCCGTGAGCAGCTTGGAAATATCTGCAGGGTCGTCGTTCAATCCCGGCAGAACGGGATCCACGTTCACCCCGACCCTGACGCCCGCGTCCGCGAAGCGCTTCATCGCGATCAGCACCCCGCGCGCGCTAGACGCCCCGGGCTCCAGCGCCCTCTTGAGCTCCTCGTCCACCGTCGTGAGGCTCCACACTATTGCGCATTTATCCCTGTACCTGGAGTGCAGGTCCAGGTCCCTCAGGATGGTCGCCGACTTTGTGAAGATATAATACGGTATACCCCTGGACTGGAGGACCTCGACCACCCTCCTGGTGAGCCTGAGGAATCCCTCCACCGGCTGATACGGGTCAGTGGCGGTCGAGAGGAAGACCGGCTCCACGATCCTGCTCCTCCACCTGGCCAGCTCGGAGGACAGCACCTCCGGCGCGTTGACCTTGGCCTCAACCGCGTCGTGGAAGTCCTTAGTCCACTCGAACGTCGCGTAGCAGTACAGACACCGGTGCGAGCACCCGACGTACGGGTTGACGGTGAGCCCCCTCCGCTGGTCCTCCACGTCGTAGTACTCGTGGAGGACGGACTTGGCCCTCCTGGGCCTGACCTCGACCGTCCTCTTGCTCCACCACGACCACAAACACGTATTTTCGAGAATTGCCTCTATTTATTCTGATCCAGTGTTTCCGCCACGATCCTCGCTACCAGCTTCGCGTTGGTCCCCCTTCCGAGCTCCTTCAGTACCATCCCCACGATGTAGTCCACCGCCCTCGGGTTCCTCCTGACGTCCTCCACCGCCCTCGGGTTCCTCCTGAGCACGTCCTCCACGACGCGCCGGATGGCGTCCTCCTCCGCGGATTGCCCACCGGCACGGATGCCCTCGCTCGAGGTCACGCGCATTCCGAGCGCCCTGAACGCCTCCTCCAGCCCGACCCCCCTCTCCAGCGCGTAGTTCAGCGCGTCCTTCGCGTCCTTGTGGCTGAGGCCGCCGCCCATCAGCTTGGAGAGCTCGACTATGAGCCCCGGATCCGGGCGGACATCCTGCGGCTCCGCGCCATGCGCGTTTGCGTACGAGAGCAGGTCCACTGTTATCAGCGCCGCCGCCCCCTTTGGATCCGCGCCCCTGGACACGCACTCCTCGAAGAGCTCCGAGAGATAGGGCGAGTACGCGAGGGGCTCGGCCAGCGTCTGGTTCAGCCCGAGTCCTTCCACGTACTCCCTGAGGCGGTCCTCGGGGAGCCGCGGCAGCCCAGACCTCACCCTGTCGACGTCCTCGTCGCGCACTATGAGGGGCGGCAGGTCCGGCTCCGGGAAGTACCTGTACTCCTCCTCCGCCTCCTTGGACCTCATGCTGACGGTTATCCTCCTGACCTCGTCCCAGTGCCTGGTCTCCCTCTCGACCGCGAGCCTCCTGGTCCTCCTGCTGCCCTGCCTCGTGAGCTCGAACCTTATCGCCCTCTCCACGTCCGAGAACCCCGAGACGTTCTTGACCTCCACCCTGTTTCCGCCCCCGACCGACACGTTCACGTCGCACCGCATCGCCCCCTCCACGTCCGACCTGTAGATGCCCAGGTACTCCAGGATCCCGGACAGCCTCTCCAGGAAGTCCCTCGCCTCCTCCGGAGTCTCCATGTCCGGCTCAGTCACTATCTCAAGGAGCGCTATCCCGTGCCTGTTGTAGTCGACGAGCGCATAGGGCGACTGAGCCATGCTGCCCTCGTAGTGTATCCTCGCCGGGTCCTCCTCCACGTGGACCCTCCTTATGCGCACGGACTTGCCTCCCCTTATCCTGAGGGCGCAGTCCTGGGCGAACGGGACGCCGCCAGCCCTGTCGTACTGGCTTATCTGGTAGTTCTTCGCCAGGTCCGGGTAGAAATAGTTCTTCCTCCAGAACCTCGAGACCCGGTTAATCCTGCAGTGGAGGGCGAGCGCGACCTTCAGTGCCTCCTCCACGATCCTCCCGTTGAGCACTGGCAGGGTGCCCGGTAGCCCCATGCAGACCGGACACACGTTAGTGTTGGGCTGCTTGCCCCTGTAGTCGGAGCTGCAGGAGCAGAACAGCTTCGTCCTGAGGCTCAGCACCTGAACGTGGACCTCAAGGCCTATCCTCGCCCCGGAACCGGATCCCACCACGCTGCCGTCGTCGCGGGCTCCTGATATTAAACCTAAGTCCTCAGTCCTGGCTCAGTTGGTCCTAGTCGCGATCGCTATTATGACGCCCCCGGCCAGCAGCTCCTGCGCATACGCGTCGCCGAAAAGCCCGCGCAGCATCCCCAGAAGGAAGCCGTTCCTCGGGAGCCTTGCGTAGGTCAACCTCAGCTTGGAGTAGAGGGGCCCCAGCGGCCCCATGAGGGTGCCCAGCAGCACTGATATGACGTTCCAGTAGGCGCCCACGAGGAATCTGCCGACCGCGCCGTCCGGCTTCCCGAGGTCCAGTATCACCAGACGCCCCCCGGGGCGGAGGGATCTCCTTATCTCGAGCAGCGCCATGCCGGCGCTCCAGGAGTCCCTGAGGCTGAAGCTGGCGCCGGCGCATCCGAATGCGCCGTCCCTGAAGGGCATCCACTCGTACATCGCCACCACGCGCTCGGCCAGCGGACCCCCCGCCGCCTTCCTCAGGCCGACCGGCACGGCGTCCATCAGCACGCACTGCCTGTTGGATCCGCACCCAGCTGCCCTCGCCATGTACCCGGGCCCCGCGCCTAGATCTATCATCCTCCTGCAGCGCCCGACGGCGCGCGCGGCCCTCCTCCTGAGGTATCCTATCGTGCCCAACGACAGGAGCCTGTTCCCCATCTCGTAGTACTCCATGAGCGCTCCTATGCTGGCTATCACCTCCGCCCAGTCGTCCCTGAGGCTCGTCGTCATGCCTCAGGACCTCAGGTAATCGAATTTGAGGAGCACCCCGGGCAGTTCCTCCAGGAGCTCGGAGGCCCCCCAGTGGAGGCCCCTCCTCTCCGACAGCGAGTCCGCGGCCAGCTCCACTATGTAGATGGCAGCCGCTGCCGCCCTTGATCCATCCAATCCCATCGCCATGAGTCCGGCGGCCAGTCCGCCCACTATGGAGTCCATGCCCGCCGGCTTCGCCCTCAGTCCCGGCGTGCACGCGAACACATCCGCGCCGTCCGACGCCATTCCGTATCTTCCAGTCATCGCGATCGCACATCCCACGTCCGCCGCGGCCCTCCTCAGGCGCTCCGCCGCCTCCTCATCACCGGGCTCGCCCGACCACGCGCCGAACTCGCGACCGAACTCCACTTCATCGTAGATGGCCACCGCGCGGGCTCCGCGGAGGACGCCCAGCACCTCCCTCCTGGCGCCGTCCGATCCCAGGACGAGTCCGGTTCCTCCTGTGGCCAGCTCCCGCGCCAGGTGCACCGCTCCGCCCGCGTCCTTGAAGCCCGCCCCCAGGTAGGCAGCGTCCAGCCCCCTCACGTGACCCAGGATCCATGCCGCCGCCCCCCTTGTCAGCTTTTGATCAGGGAGTGGGACTACTGAGAGGTCCGGGGAGAGGCACCTCACGGAATCCGCGATCTTCCCGGGAACCGCCAGGAAGACCTCCTCGACGCCCGAGTAGAGCGCCGCCTTTCCGGCCAGCACTGGATCCCGGTGATTCATCCAGTTTCCACCCAGCACCAGGACCCTGCGCTCCCTGCGCTCCCTGGCCGGCATCCAGGCCGCGAGGTCCCCGACTGCGATGCGCCTAATCTCCATCCCCGTCCCCGACGACCGTGACGACAACTTTCCTTACGGATCTCGGTCCATCGAGCTCCACTAGAAAGATGTTTTGCCAGGTACCGCGCACCAGTCTTCCGTCCACGACCGGGAAGGACCTAGATGACCCGATGATCGTGGCCGCCAGGTGCGCATGGGCGTTGTCATCAATGCGATTGTGCAGATATTTGCCATCTCTGGGGAACAATTTACGTATGAGCCCGATGATGTCCATCAGCAATCCCTCCTCGTGCTCGTTCGCCACGACCGCGGCGGTCGCATGGGGCACCGAGATGAGGCAGATGCCGGACCTGACGCCGGACTCCCTCACAGCGCGCTCGACGTCCTCCGTCACGTCTATGAGCTCGACCTCCGCAGAGCTGGAGTAGGTGAATTCCCGAGAGCGGGACTTCAACTCCGGGGGTTGTTACGTAATATGTACTATAAGACATTATGGATCTTGAGGAGGAGCGATGAAGCAGTACAACATAGCTCAACTCAGAACCTTCAGGGAGGTAACGCATCGACCCACATGCCCCGGACACGGCCCCTCCACCGTTGAAGTGATAGCATGACAGCGGATCCGAGGAATCGCGGCTTCGGATCAGGGGCGGCTCGATTGCATGACGGACTCCAGGAAGTCCACCAGGTGCAGCGCCAGGGCGCGCTTGTGGAGGGGTGGCAGCGGCTCCACGCGATCCCTCGACACCAGTATCAACCTGTTGTACTCACTTCCGAAGCCGAGCCCCTTCTCGGAGACATCGTTGACCGCGACCGCGAACACTCCCTGATGCTTCCTCATGTACTCCCTCCCCTCTGCCGCCAGCTCCTCATCCGCGAGGTGGCCGTGGACCGCCCTGAACGCGAAAACCGGGATCCTGGATGAAAGCGCGTCCACCACCTTCGGCGTGGGGACTAGCCTGATCTCCAGCGGTCCCTCCTCGGTCGGTATCTTGCGATCCGCCGTCCTCTCCGGCCTGAAGTCAGCCGGGGACGCGGTCGCAACGGCGAAGTTCGGCCTGAAGTCCTCCACGAGCTTCCCGGCGACCTCCACCATCTCCTCCGTGGTCTCCACGTGCACCACCCTGACATTCCTCGGCATCTCGACGTCCGATGGACCCGCCACGATCGCCACCTCAGCCCCCCTGGCGATGAGCTCCTTGGCTACGTATGCGCCCGTCCTGCCGCTTCCTCTGTTCGTGATCGCCCTGATCGGATCTATCCACTCGAGGGTCGGGCCGGCCGTGACCAGGGCCCTGATCCCCCTGAGGCTCTTCTTCCTCATGGAGGCTACCACTGCCTCCAGGATCTCATCGGCCGGAGCTATCTTCGCCTTGCCCTCCTCGAGCGATGGCTGCACGACCTGGACGCCCATCGACTCAAGTTCGCCGATGGCGCGCACGATCGCCGGGTTACGGTACATCTGCTCATGCATCGCCGGGACCACTATCACCGGCTTGCCGGCGCCCAGGGCCACGTTGAC
>JAGDXL010000029.1:21654-21937 GCA_023256385.1 Nitrososphaerales archaeon | reverse complement strand
CAGGACAGGATCAACGAGATAGCGGAGAGACTCGCGGAGCAGAAGGTCGAGCCGTTCCTGCGCGATTATGAGAGGTTAAAGTTGGAGAATGAATACCTGAAAGCCGAGCTGGCAGAGAAAGAAAAGGAAATAGCAGAATTAAAGAAAAAATCTACGCAAAAAATCAAGCTCCGCGAGAAGCTAATTGACGTTACTGATCTTGAGTTTCGTTCTGATGCTGAGCCTTTACCACAATATAGTCCTTTGACTATCTATTTGCATTTAGGAACACCTCCCTCCAGCG
>JAGDXL010000029.1:13388-21546 GCA_023256385.1 Nitrososphaerales archaeon | reverse complement strand
CTCTCCCCGAACAGGCGGAGGGCGGCGGGCCTGTACGGTTGATAGCGCTGATTGCGCACAAGGGTGGCCGGCGGTATCCTGTGCGCCGGGTATGTCTTTTTCGTTGTCTGGCTTGCGGCAGCCTGCCTGCTGGCTATGATGCGCTTCTGCGCTTCCTGCGCTACCTTCTTCTGCTCTTCCTCCTGCTGCTGCCTGTTTGGCACATAGCCCGGAAATATCAATGGCATATCTCATTTTCCTCCGTCAGGATTGCACTTGCGGCCCTGATGACGTCTTCATAGTCGAAGTCGCTTTCGAGGATCGCGAGCGCAAGTTCTATTACAGCGTCATAATCATCATCTTTCATGTTAATAAAATGCGGACTTGGTATTTAAAACGGCGCTATTCCCCTTTTGGTACTGGCCCAGCTGTGATTATAATATAAATTGCTAACAACAACAATATAACTACTAAAAGGGCTATTTCAATAGTTGTATCCATATAACTCAAAAGCCGCTTTCCTCAGTAATATACGGATAGTCCCGCAACACAAGGTCTCGTTGCACGTATACGCCCAGGGCTCGCGCAGCGATATAGACCGCCGACTTCGCAATTACATACGGGTTTCCTGAGACTTTTGTTTTACGCAGTATTTCGATCGCCTTGTACTCGACCTTCGTCGGCAGCTCTGCCCTAGCCACGACGTATGGCACGAATTGTTCTGGTTTTGGTATGCCCGGAGCCCTTTCAATGATGTGTCGTTGTAATAAGATGCCGAGCACGCGTCTGTACTCCCTTCCAACTGCTTTCTCGTCGCCGAAGAGAAACAGCGGTCTGGGCATATCGTGCAGACGAAAAGATAAATACACCAGGGCTGCCCACGTATATTTGTTCTTTCTTATTCCGGCGAGCTGGCTGTCGAAATACGTTGCCTGCCGTGCAATCGCATCAGGGATGTTCATATTGAAAAAAGCAAGTCTTATAATTTGCTGAAGGGACTATGACCTTTTTTATGAAGCCCCGGGCGGGATTTGAACCCGCGGTCTCCCGCTTACGAGGCGGGCGCATTGACCGAGCTATGCTACCGGGGCGTGCGCCGCTGTGCGCTCTACTTTTAAAAGCCTTATCCCCGCCAAGCGCCGTGGCGCGCAGGATCGGCGAGAAGGACGCGATAGGAATACTGAGGGGAGCGGTCATCCCGCCGTCGATTGGCCTGTACGACGACGCATATCCTGTGAGGTGCTGCGGCGGGATCCTCCTGATAAAACCCGACGCGGTCGCCAGGTCCACTGATCTCCTGCCCGGGATGGGGCTCGATCAGCTGGCAAGGAAGGCGGTGCTGGGTGCGGCGTCCGACATCGCCGTCAAGGGCGGAAGGCCCAGATGGTACACGTCATCGGTCATGATGCCGCCTGAGGAGGCGACCGAGGAGAATTTCACCGCGATAAGGGAAGGATTTGCAAGGGCCGCCGCCGAGTACGGTCTGGAGCTGGTCGCGGGCGACACGGGATCCGCGCGCGAGCTAGTCATAGACATAACGGCCATGGGGACCGCCGAGAGGTTCGTGGGCAGGATGGGCGGAGCTGAGGGGGACAGGGTCTTCGCCGCCGGCTGGGGCTTCGGTTACACATGGTTGGGGTACAGGGTGCTGCTCCTCGGCGAGAGACCTGATGTGGAGGATAGGTACGTGGAGGCCGCGCTGGGGCATCTGTACGAGCCAAGGGTGCCCCTTCGCTTCGACGAGAGGGCAGCTGAGACCATAAACGCGGCCATGGACTCCAGCGATGGCCTGGCGACGACGCTCTACGAGCTGGCGGAGCTCAACATGCTGAATATTGAGCTCGAGGACCTGCCGCTGGACCCCGATCTGGAGGCGGCGTTGAGTGATGCGGGTCTAGATCCACTGGAGGCCGCGCTCTACGGAGGGGAGGAATATGGTGCGGTGGGGCTCGTGGCGGAGCGGGCGGTCGATAAATTGAAGGAAATAGCGGAGCAGGAGCGGGTTCCGTTCTGGATAATAGGTAAAGCTACGCGGTCTGAGGGAAGCGCCAACGTGACGTTCAAGGGCAGAAAGCTGGCCAAGCGGGGATGGACGCACTTCTGAGACCGTGAATCGAAGGGATGTGCGCGTAATGCATCACGGGCAATACCTACAAGGGACGCGCGTCGTGCTGGCCGTAGCCCTCCTTCTGTTCTGGCGGGATTAGGCTCAGAGGCCCACCCGGGCCTCGTGGGGGACTCATCGGCCCTGTTTGGCCTTGCTCCGCGCGGGTCGGCCGTTTCATCCTCCCCGGCGCCTCCTCCGGGGTTCGCCCCCATCACCGACATCGCTCGCCGGGGGGTTCCGTTTCTTTTCCGTTGCCGACGGTCTCCCGTCGCGCCTCGCGGCGCCGCGCCCCCCGTTTGGAGGGAGGAGCTTCCTCAGGAGATCCCCGTGGCCCGCCCACCAGCTCGACGCGCGTCGGCCATGTCCGTGAACTCCCCCCGCGTTAAACTTTCCCTGGAAATGCTTTTAGCGCCGACCCTGTAACTAAATGATAAGTTGGCCAAAGCCTACGTCTTGATAAACACCGAGATGGGAAAGGAGGATGAAGTGCTGAAGGCGCTGAAGCAGATGCCGAACGTCGTGGAGGCCTACATCATATACGGCGTCTACGACGTGATAGCCAAGGTGGAGGCCGATTCGCTGGAGAAGGTCAAGGACGTGATAAGTTCCCGTGTAAGGAGATTAGAACACGTGAGGTCCACCCTCAGCATGATAGTCATTGAAACCTGAAAGGGTGGCAATTTTTTGCGCGTCGCGCATGTGGGGATAGACGACACGGACTCCAACTACCTGGGCATGTGCACGACGTACATAGGCGCGCTGGTGGACGAGAGGCTCAAGGGGTTAGGCTACGCCGGAATAGGGGAGCCTAGGCTCATAAGGCTGAACCCGGCGTATCCCATGAAGACGAGGGGTAATGGCGCGATCCATCTCAGGTACTACGTTCACGATCGCAATGACGCTTTGCGCCTGTTCGAGGAGGTCGAGAATATAGTGGCCCGCTACGCGACGCTCGAGGATCCCAAGACGGATCCCGGCGTGGTGCTTCTGGTCAGGGACGATCAATATCCCCCGCAGGAGCTCGAGGGATTCTATCTATCCGCGCTGAGGAACACCGTGGATCTTTCGGCTGCCCTCAGGATATTGATGGACCTGGGAGGGATGGCGACCTGGTTCAAGGGCGGCCGCGGCATCATAGGCGCCATGGCCGCGATAGGCGCGCCCGAAGGCTCGTCGACCGTCTACGAACTGCTCGCATATCGCGGCGCTGGATCAGGTAAGGGTCCACGTAACGTGGACGAGGAGTCCGTGCGTCTGGCCGATCTGGAGACGTGGCCCATGACATATGATAACTATGACTGGTATTACATGGAGCCGCTCGTGGCGCCCCGCGGCCCTGATCCTGTACTTCTGGGGATCAGGGGTCCCGACAGGGGGGCGGTCCTGAGGGGGTATGATTTGATCAAGGTGTATTGTCGTGTGGAAAGGCTGTTAATTTACAGGACTAACCATGGATCCGGATCCCACGTGCTGGATCTCGAGTCAATCTCAGGGTTGAAGCCCTACACGACCGTTAGGCTCGAGGGCCGCGTCTCCAAGAGGCCAACCATGGGATCCGGATCCCACGTGTTCTTCGAGCTCGAGGATTCGCGCGGCCTCAGGATCCGGGTAGCTGCATATGAGCCAACCAAGCATTTCAGGTTGATAGCAATGGGGCTGGAGCCCGGCGACAGGGTGAGGATAACCGGAAGTTTTCGCCCTCACGACCCGGATCCACCGACGATCAACCTAGAACGGCTCGAGGTATTAGAACTCGTTCGGCTCACCGAGATCTCAGCTCCCCGGTGCCCCAGGTGCGGCCATCGCATGGAGAGCGAGGGATCCGGTAAGGGCTACAGGTGCCCCAGGTGCGGCCATCGGGATAGGTCCCTGCGCCCCATAGAGGTGAGGATCCCCAGAAAGATAACGGTGGGGGAATTCACGCCGCCTCCGAGGGCGCACAGACATTTGACGAAACCGCCCGAGGCCTCCATCTGGGAGGGCAGTCCCTCATGCTCGGTTGAGGAGTGATGTGCAGCAGTCATGGTCATGACGTAATCAGCAGAAGGGCGCCGGCACCGCCGCTTCGCGAGGGCTCGCGCACCTCACTAACACGGCGGCGGCGACGGGTTTCACTTCCGGGATCGGGCGAGACCGGGTGGGTCCCCGCCGCTATGGCCGGCTGAGGCCAGCGTCGGGCATCGACCGAAATAAGGTTTTCGGCCACATGTGCCTGGTATTCTATGGGCTATGTCGGCGGCGGACGAGGTTAAGGAATTAAGGGGGATCAGCGGAGGGAATCCATGCGGGGCAATCGGAAGTACATATTCGTGACCGGCGGCGTGATGTCCGGGCTCGGCAAGGGCGTCATAACGGCGTCGATAGCCAGACTGCTACGCGACTCGGGGCTCAACGCGCTCCCCATGAAGATAGACCCGTACATCAATGTCGACGCGGGGACCATGAACCCAATCGTGCACGGCGAGGTGTACGTCACTAAGGATGGTGGCGAGTGCGACATGGACCTAGGGACTTACGAGAGATTCCTCGGCATCGATTTGACGAAGGATCACAATGTCACCACCGGTCAGGTATACAGCGCGGTCATAGAGGCCGAGAGGCGTGGAGATTACCTGGGTGAATGCGTGCAGATAATACCGCACGTGACCAACGAGATAAAGAGGCGGATAAGGAACGTGGCGGAGTCCAAGGACGCGACGGTGCTGGTGGTGGAGTCCGGCGGAACCGTCGGCGACATAGAGGGTCTCCCGTACCTAGAGGCGTTCCGCCAGCTCAGGGTGGAGGAGGGCCGGGAGAACGTGATGTTCGTCCACGTGACGTGGGGCCCGGTGCTTCCCACGGTGGGCGAGTTCAAGACGAAACCCACGCAGCACAGCGTGCAGGAACTCAGGAGAATAGGCATACAGCCCGACGCTATAATAGTCAGGAGTGAGTCCCCCATGCCGGAGGATTCCAGGAGAAAGATAGCGTTATACGCAAATGTGGACTCTGACGCAGTCTTCTCGAGCCCAGACCTGGAGACAATATATGAAGTCCCGCTGGTACTGGAGGCGCAGGGATTCCTGCGCGTCGTGGGAAGGTACTTGGCGCTCGGGGCGTTGAGCCCTAACTTGGATGGATGGAGGAAGATGGTCGAGTCCTTCAAGCTGAAGGGCCCCGTTCTGCGGGTTGCCATGGTCGGCAAATATTCTAAGCTGGCCGACAGCTACGTGAGCGTAAATCAGGCGCTGATGCACGCCGGCGCGAGCGTCGGCCTGAGGCTCAAGATAGAGTGGCTTGACTCGGAGCGCTACGAATCCGCGCCGGAGAAGCTCCGGGAGCTGGAAAACTATGGAGGCATGGTCGTTCCGGGGGGATTCGGAAAGCGCGGCAGCGAGGGCATGATCGCGGCCATAGATTACGCAAGAACCAGATCAATACCCTTCCTGGGGATCTGTTTCGGATTCCAGCTGGCATCCGTTTCATTCGCGAGACATGTCGTGGGCCTCGAGGGGGCCAACTCGACGGAGCTGGACCCGGAGACGCCGCATCCGGTGGTGTATTTGCTCCCCGAGCAGCGCGGCATGGACAGATTGGGAGGGACGATGAGGCTCGGGGAACATGAAATAGACCTGTTGCCGGGCACGATTGCGCGCCACATTTACGGTTCAGATAAAATAGCGAGGAGACACCGGCACAGATACGAGGTTAACGCCACATATATACCTAAGCTCGAGTCCGCAGGGCTCGTGTTCTCCGCGTTCAGCGACTCGGGCCAGCGGGCGGAGGTGCTCGAACTTCCGGGGCACCCATTCTTCATGGCGACGCAATACCACCTCGAATTCTCAAGCAGGCCTTGGGCACCGGAGCCACTATTTCGCGCTTTCATCTCGGCCGCGCTTGAGAGGGCGCGTTTGGCGCCTTCCAATGCGCTCATGGCTGCCTGATCGTATGGTCGGAGCCCGCCTATGCGCGCACCGTCCTGAGGAGGACTGCCCCACATCGTTGTCGACATTCAGATGATATAGAACTCATCAAGCACGTCGATCTAGATCTATCGGGCAGCCTACCTGACAGCATGCTCGCTTTCGCGGGGAAGTTCCCGAGGCCAGGATTTAGGATAAATGTGGCGGACCTTCCACAGCATGCCACAGCATGTCTACGTTGAGGGAGGTCGCGGAGCTTTCCGGGGCCCTATCGGATGATGACTACCACGTTCTCGGCTCACTTGCCAGATTTCTGGGGCGCCGGAGATATGTGCAGGTGGACGTCATATCGAGGATCACGGGGCGCTCGGAGGACGCAATCTCGCGCTCTCTAAGGAAGATGCACTCCATGGGGCTGGTGACTAGGGGCTCCGCAGGGTACTCCCTCGTATACGCTGGCCTGGATGCGCTTGCGCTGCACAGCCTGCAGCGTGCCGGACATCTGGATGCGCTCGGGGTTCCTATAGCGGTCGGAAAGGAATCGGACGTCTACGCGGGAATCGTGGGGGCGCGCGAGGTGGTCGTCAAGGCCTACAGAATAGGAAGGGTCAGTTTCAGGCGGCTCAAGCGCCTGAGGACCTATGGCCCGCATACGCATGAATGGTTGCTCGCCAGCATGCGATCCGCGGCGACGGAGTTCCGCAATCTCCGTCGCCTGTCGGCCGTTGGGCTTCCGGTGCCCAAGCCCCTCTCCCTGAGATATCATCTTCTGGTGATGGAAAGGATAGACGGAGTAGTCCTGAGATATGTGGATGAGGCCGGTGATCCTCAGGTGCTTATTCAACAAATACTAGATGCGATCAGGAGATGCTACGTGGAGGCTAGGCTGGTGCATGCCGATCTCAACGAGTTTAATGTAATGGTGAGCCGCCAAGGCATTTTCATACTGGACTGGCCGCAGGCAGTGGACGCCGGAAATCCGGCCGCGGCCGCCTACATGGAGCGCGATCTGGACAACATGATTCGTTTCTTCAGGAAGCGCTTCAACCTAGTGCTCGACCCGGATTCTGCGATAGATTACGTGACCGGGCAGGCAGAGCGTAACCCTCTAGCTCAGAGAAGCGATTCATCACCTAGCACTACGTAGAGAACGTTGTTCCCCCTTATGACAACCCTGCCCAACTTCTCCGATACACGTCCGTCCTCCCTATGCTCGAACGCGTTATCGAGGAACATGTTCATGTAAGAGTCCACGTTGATGAGCGTCCCCCGATATTCCAGCATGTTCTTCAATCTCACCCTGACCTCCTTGTTCATGGCCCTTTGCAGCGCCATGAGCGGTCTCTTCCCCATGGAGGAGTTGGCTTGGCTCAAAAGCGCCCTGCTAGCGGTGTATCCTTTATTTATAGTTGACTACCAGGAGTTTGGGATTTGGCCGTACGTGGGCGGTATCAGGAGGGCCAGAGTAAGGGATATCGAGGAGTCAGAAGACAACAGATCCATGTCCGTGGGCGTCGACCTCCATAAGCCAACCTTCAACGCCGCCGTGGTGGACGACGAAACCTCCTGGGGACTAAGGGGACACGAACCCGATGAGCTCGGGAGGTTCTCCGAATCACTTCCAGCTGGATCCACTGTAATCATGGAGAGCTCGTCCCCCTAGTACTGGGCCTACCGAGTGCTATCGCAGAGGCACAACGTGGTGCTCTCCAATCCCATGAAGACGAAGGCGATAGCATCCGCCAAGGTGAAGACCGATAAGATCGATGCTTATACCCTGGCCGATCTCTCCAGGGGTGGGTACATAGCTGAGTCGTACATACCCCCTCCCGGGGTCATGGGGATCAGGGAGCTGGTTAGATACAGGGCGATGCTCGTGAGGATGAGGACCAACGTGAAGAATGAGATACACTCCGTGCTCCTGATGTACAACATCCAGCCCAGGGGAACTCCTTTCTCGGAGGAGTACATAGAGGATCTGAGGAGGATAGGGGACTACAGGATAGATGGGTACCTGAGCGTGCTGGACGCACTGGATCAGGAGATAGAGAAAGTGTCCCGCAGGATAAGGGAGGAGGCGATCGAGGACGGGGACGCCAGGCTGCTGATGACCATACCCGGCATATCCTACTACTCCGCGCTGCTCATAGCTAGTGAGATAGGGGAC
>JAGDXL010000029.1:0-13378 GCA_023256385.1 Nitrososphaerales archaeon | reverse complement strand
CAGGGGTGGGTACATAGCCGGGTCATAAATACCCCCTCCCGGGATCAGGGAGCTCGTGAGGTACAGGGCCAGGCTCGTCGTAATGAGGACCAACGTGAAGAACGAGATACACGCCGTGCTCCCGATGCCCAATATCACCTTGTAGCGGAAACGCTATTTTATGGAGCGTGCCAGATGCAGCCGTGGAGAGGGATCCCAAGGCCGCCGCGATAGTTAGGGAGATCATCAGGAGGAAACCGGATCTTCGGGAGGATGACGTGTGGGGCATGATACATCGGAAGATGGAGGAGATGGGATCCAGTTACCTGACCGAGGTCGGCGCCGGATATCTGGTTGCGAGCGACCTGGGGATCGACCTGAGCTCCATGCCGAGGCAACCCCTCAGAATAGCCGAGCTGAAGCCCGGGCTTAGGCGCGTGGACGTGACCGCGCTGTTCCTTTGTAAGGGCAGGGAGCTGTCCTTTGAATCGCGCACAGGAACTGGTACCGGCAGGGCTTATGAGTACCGGGTGTTTGATGCCGGCACCGTTGTGCGTCTTATGGTGTGGGGTGATCCGGACTTTCGGAAGATCATGGACACCCTGAAGCCCGGGGACGCGATAACTATCACCGGAGCTTACACGAGGTTAGGTCGTACGGGCGAAATAGAGATACATGTGGACGAGAAGGGATCCCTTGATCTACCGCACGAGCAGGCCCCCGGGAGCGTGCTGGAAACCATAACAATAGATGCCTCAGAGGTCGGGGAGGACGCGCTTGGCCGCGGGCTGACAGTGAGGGGGAGGATCTCATCCGACGTGCAGGAGAGGGAATACACCAGGGACTCCGCCACGAGATCTCTAGTTTTCTTCACGATCTCGGGCGAGAAGAATCCGGATGCGCGGCTCCGGGTGGTCATATGGGGGAAATCCGCGGACTCAATCCCGGGGATAGGCCCGGGCGCTATCGTCAGGTTGGTCTGTTTCAGGGCGCGCAGGGGGAGGGATGGATCCCTCGAGCTCCACGGTGATGCGGGGTCTACCGTGGAGGTGATCTCCGGGACGCCCGCGAGGGCCCGCAGCGACGAGATCTTCCTGGTGTCATCCGACATGGTGCCCGGAGAGCTGCCCACCGCGGAGGCAGCGCTGCTCTCCGGCGACGACCTGATCAGGGTTGTGGCCACCGGCCCCGCGGCGGAGGCGCTTTATGGAGTCCAGCCGGGGTCCATCGTGAGGCTTCGCTCCAGGAGGTTGGCGTCCGAGGAGGATCTGGAGGTGCTCGGGAGGAGGCCAGATCTGCTGGAGTCCCTGACGGTGGCGGCGAAGGACCTGGAGCCCTACGGCCGCAGGATATGCGTGTTCGACGGGGTGGTGCTCTCCAGGGCCATCGAGAGGGAGGTGACCAGCCGGTCCGGGGAGAATCTGAGGAGGGCGTCGCTGATGCTCGGGGATCACACGGGGGAGGTGGAGGTGGTGGCATGGAGGAGCGCCGCGGACAAACTCATGCCGCTGGACGTCGGGGAGAGGGTCAAGATCTACGGGGCACTGGTCGTCAAGCGCGAGGGGCGCCCTCCATCCTTAGAGGTCAGGGGCTTCTCCAGAATAGAGAGGAACGCCACTGGCGGCTCCCAAAGGTGAGCGTTCTCCAGGTCCAAGCGCATTGGGCGGCAGTAATTCGCGTTCATCACGGGGTTGAGAGGCGTGCACCGCTGGCTGTTCGCCGAGGCGCATGTCCACGAGACGTCCGGGAGGTATTCCGGAGGTGCTTCTGCTCAAAGGCTGTGGGCGGTAATTACGTGTGTACAGAACGGTGGTTAGCGGGATGCATGCCGGGCGCCGGTGACGACCAAAAAGCTTAGATAATGAGGGAGCTCCTCGCGGTTACGCCGGGGTAGCTCAGCTGGTCAGAGCGCCAGGCTCTTCCCGGGCGAGACTCATAATCTGGAGGTCGTGGGTTCAAACCCCACCCCCGGCACGCGCGACTGGTCCCCATACGCGTCTATCGTGCAGCCATAAAGATATTACAGGGGCGCAGCAGGTCGATGGATCCGTGAGGGCGTACACCTTCGGCATATATCCAAGGCCCCTCCGCCTGATAGCCGCTACCCGGAGGGATCCCGAGGGCGCCAGGGAACTTGCGCGCCGGGAGTCGATCAGAATACTGGCGCTCCAGGATCGCGTCGGGCTTCCGTTACTATCGGATCCGTTGCTGGAGTGGGACGACATGCTCAGGTGGTTTGCCGCTGAGTGGGAGGGCATGGAGGTAAACGGAATAATAAGATACTTCGAGCACAACGCGTTCTATCGCGTGCCGGTAGTTAAGGATAAAATTAGATCGAGCGGGGACGTGCTTAGGAATCATCTAGTCATCCAGGAGCGTGGTCGTTCTATAGTGGAGGTACCGGAGCCGGTCACGTTCGCGCTGATGTCAAAGGATTTGCACTATGGATCCATTGAGCCCTTGGCGCTGGATATAGCGAGGGCGTTGAATGATGAAATATGCCCGTTGGAGAATGAGCTGGCGCCTGCGCTCATAGCTGTGAAGGGGCCGGCGCTCGTGCACGGGAATGGGTCTAAATTAGCTGAGGTTGTTGCCAAGGCCGCCGAGGAGCTCCTGAAGTCGTGCAGGGCTCCGGGGATTCTGCACCTGTACTTCAAGAGCCCCATCGAGGCATACAGGGCCATCAAGGGAATTAGGAGCGCGTATTCCGGCGTGGGGCTGGATGTAACATGGGATCCGATCGAGAGGCTATCGGAGGAGCTCAAGGGATATAGGATGGAGAGGTTGTCGCTGGGCCTCGTGAACTCCCAGAACACCAAGGTAGAGGGCATCGGGGAGGTTGTCTCGTCCGCGGAGATCCTCGGGAAGGCAGCAGGTAAGCCCGAGGTACTCGTGACCGTCAGCTCGGACCTCGAGTTCATACCGTATTCGTTCGCTGTCAAGAAGCTGAGGATACTCGGGAGGGTGGCCGGCGGTGCCTGAGAAGAAGCTGTTGCCCACGAAGGAGATAGGGAGCCTCAGGAAGCCGTCATGGTTGCTGGAGACTCTGAGGAGCAGGAAGGCGACCCGTGAGGAGAAGGACCTGGCGAGGGACGAGGCGGCGCTCGTCAACATAAAGCTGCTGGAGGGGGTGGGGCTCGACTACGTGTACGATGGAGAGGCCAGGAGGATCGAGATGTACGAGTACCCGGTGAGATACATAGACGGGTTCAAGTTCGCGGGCCTCGTGCGCTCCTTCGATAATCGGTACTACAAGAAGGCGAGGGTCGTGGGCCCCGTGCGGCTCAGGGAGAACTACCATCTGGACGAGTTCCGGTTCGTCATGAGGTGGGCGGCCAAGACGCCGAAGATACCGGTCACGGGACCCTACACAATAGCGGACTGGTCGTACAACGAGTACTACAGGGACAAGGAGGAACTGGCCGTGGAGCTGGCGAGGAACGTGATAAGGCCGCTCCTAAAGGAGCTGGTCGAGGCCGGCGCGCACGTGATACAGGTCGATGAGCCGGCCGCGACCACGCACCCGGACGAGGTTCCAATGTTCGTGGAGGCATTCAATGAATCCGTGTACGGCGTGGACGCGGACATCCATGTTCACATATGCTACAGCGGGGACAACTACAGGTCGCTTTATCCGCACGTGCTGAACCTCAGGGCATCCCACTACGCGCTGGAGTTCGCCAACCGTGACACATGGGAACTCGGCGTGGACGACTCGCACAGGGTCGGCTACGATTTCCTGAGGTTGATGCGCGAGTACGGGGATCCCCGCACGCTTGGACTGGGGGTGGTCGACGTTCACACGGACAGTATGGAGCCGCCCGAGCTGGTAAGGGATCGTATACTGTATGCCGCGAAGCTGCTCGGCGATCCTTGGAAGCTCATGGTCAATCCGGACTGCGGTCTCAGGACTAGGAGCCGTCGCGTGGCGCTTCAGAAGCTCGAGACCATGATGAGGGGCGTGGAGCTGGCGAGGGCCGCCCTTCGGGCCACAAACCCTAAGGCCGACGCTTAATCGATGAGGTGTCGATCTCCAGGCGCGGCGCGCGGATTCCCGCACATCATCTCGGGAAACAATTATTACGGCGCCGTAGGCACGAACACGAGGTTCGCGTTGCATGGATCCGTGCCGACCGTCGGCCTGCTCTGCGGCGGGCTCTCCACCAGGATGGGTCGTAAGAAGGAGCTGCAGCTGTTCCGCGGCAGGCCGTTGATCGGGCTGATCGCGGAATGCCTGTCCATGATGGGTTACAAGGTCTACCTTCTCGCCTCCACGAGGGATGCGCAGGCGATCTCGAACGCCACAGGTGGCAAATTTCCCGTCTTAGTTGACGCGTTTGAAGTGCGGACGCCCCTCAACGGGCTGAGGACGCTCCTGGAGGCGGTCGATGGCTGCGCGTTCCTGCTGGGCGGTGATTCCCCCATAATTAATAATCAACTGATAGATGACGCGCTCGCGCTCTGCGACAGGGGGTTCGCGGCGGCGCTTCCGCTGTGGAGGGGCGGGAGGGTGGACACAGTTCACGCGGCATACTCATCCTCACTTCTGGAACTGCTCGACACGAGGCTTTCACAAGAGGGGGCGGATCTGTCGATGGCGAACTTCGTGAGGAATATAACCCCGATCGCCTTCATGGAGGCGGAGCGCTACGGCTTGGCGCTCGGGGATGCTGATACGGCGCTAGAGCTGACGCTCCTAGAGCATCTGTACAACGGCAGAGGATGTACGAGCGCACGGGGGCATTTTTCGCTGCCTCCTTCTCAAGCTTTGGCGGGTCGGGCCGGGAGGTGAGCCAGTCCCGACCTACACCGGGGGCCCGCGCCGCCGCTCAGCAGCGACCGAGCCAGTGGCCTCTTCTTCACAACGGTTCTTTCCATGCCTCACATATTATCCACCGCTCGTCCCTGCCATCTCATACCGCTTGAAACGGTGGCGATCTGCGGCGGGGACTTCCACCTCGCCCGCGGATCAAGGGCAATCGCGTGGGGTCATGGGTTGCCGCCGAGGCCGCCGCCGCGGGCCTCCCATCTACGGGCATCCCGCCCTGGCTCGGAGCAGCGCCCCCATCGCCAAGGCTCGTCATCTGCATAATTACAAATTGTTATAATGAGTTATATTTAGTCATTACTACCATTTCACCGTTGCACCAGGGATAGAGTAAAGAACTATAACGCGGCGCGCCGCATGGTGCACCGTGGAGCGGGGCGTGGAGGAGCTGGGCGCGGAGGTCGACGAGGTCGGCCGCAGGGCCCTCTACCTAGAGCTGTGCCCCAACTGTGGGTCCCACATATCCGACGTGAGGCTGGAGGCTGGCCTGCCGTGTACTCAGTGCTATCCGAGCCCCTCCACGGCGGTGCTAGAGGAGGAGGATCCGGCCAGGAGGATAAAGAAGGTCGCCTCCGAGCTCTCGTCCGCGCACTCCCTCAGGAAATATGGCCGTACTTTCAGGACGATATCTAGGATCGAAGCATTTAATAAATTTTTTAAGAAGGCTGCCGGATACGACCTCTGGGCTGTACAGAGGACCTGGGCGTCAAGGGCTCTCCTGGGTCAGAGCTTCGCAATAGTTTCACCGACCGGCACCGGCAAGACGGTGTTCGGGCTGATCCTGGCGCTCTACCACGTGGCGCGCATAAGGAAGACCCTCAAGAGGGGGGAGAAGGCATATCTGATATTTCCGTCCTCCTTTCTAGTTCAGCAATCGGAGGAGAAGCTGAAATCATTTGCAGCGAAGCTCGGCATCGACGTCAGGATAATGGCGTATTCCGGCGGGGACCGTGGGGGATTCCTGAGCAGGCTGGAGTCCGGGGACTTCGACGTGCTGCTGACCACCAACCAGTACCTCTCGAGGAACTTCGAGAGCATCGCGAGGAACCAGTTCGGGCTGGTCTTCGTCGATGACGTCGATGCGATACTCAGGGCAAGCAGGAACATAGACAGGGTGCTGATGCTGATAGGATTCACCCAGGACGATGTGGGCGCCGCCTACGAGCTGGTGAAGTTAAAGCGGGAGTACGCGCGTGCCCTCTCATCAAAGGACGAGGATGCCGCGAAGGAGCTGCTGACCAGGATAGGCGAGCTCTCCAAGCGCGTCCAGAGATCGCGGAGAAACGCCAAGGGAATACTGCTCCTCTCATCGGCGACCGCGCGCCCAAAGGGCACCAGGATCAGGTTGTTCAGGGAGCTCCTGGGATTCGAGGTCGGAAGACAGAGCGAGATGCTGCGCAACATAGCCGATATCTACACGAAGCCGGACGGATCGCTGGAGGACGCGGTTGTCGAGTACGTGAGGAAGCTCGGGCCCGGCGGCCTGATATTCGTTCCCACCGACAGAGGATTGAGCTATGCAGCGCAGCTCTCTGAGCGCCTGGTCGCCGCGGGCATCCATGCGGCCAGCACGGCCTCGAGGGAGAAGTCGCTGCTAGACCGGTTCTCCCGCGGCGAGTACGACGTGCTGGTCGGCGTCGCATCCTACTACGGAAAACTCGTCAGGGGGCTCGACCTCCCATCGAGGATCAGGTACACGATTTTCGCGGGGGTGCCCCGTTTCAAGTATCGTATCGACGAGACGACCTATAATCCCGTGCAGCTGCTCCAGATGCTGACGGAGGTACGTCGGGTGATCCAGCGCGGCCGCGGCGCGGCGGAGCTGGATCGCGTCACAAACGCGCTCTCCCGGTACCTTCGCATGATGCCATGGCCCGCCATAAAACGTGCCATCGACGAGATAAACGCGGGCACAGCCCCCGACAGGGGGTTCCCGAGGTATCTCAGGAGGGCCGCGGAGCTGGCCGCGAAGTACTATTCGAGCGACGAGGTTCTGCGGAGGATCTCAGAGGGCGGAAGGATCGTGGTGAGGGCTGAGGGCGAGGTCAGGTATCTGCTGATACCCGACGTGCTGTCCTACCTGCAGGCATCCGGCCGCGCCTCCAGGCTCTTCGCGGGCGGGATATCCAGGGGGTTGGCGCTGACGCTCGTGGACGATGATCAACTGATGCGCGCGCTCGAGAGGCAGGGGCGTACGCGCTACGACCTGGAGTGGAAGAACTTATCGGAGGTGGATCTCGGGTCGATAATGTCGGAGGTGGATCGCGATCGCGAGCTCATAAGGAGCCTCCTGGAGGGCCGGATACCCCCCACGATGAAGTCGCCCATGAAATCCACGCTCCTTCTGGTCGAGTCCCCGACAAAGGCCCGCACAATCGCGTCGTTCTTCGGCCGGCCGGCGGTGAGGCTCGTGGGCGGCAGGTTCAGGGTGTACGAGGTGACCACCGGTCGGTTCCTCCTGAGCGTCGCAGCCACCAGGGGGCACCTGTTCGACCTGATAACTGATGGGACTCCCCCGACTCCCGACGACTCCGCGAACTTCCACGGGGTGCTATCGGTCTCCGGCTCCAGGTTCGTGCCCGTCTACGGCCCGATAAAGCGCTGCCAGAAGTGCGGCGCCACGTTCATAGGCGGGGACCGCTGTCCCAAGTGCGGTTCCCGGAGGATACTGAGCAGCAGGTCCGTGGTCGACGCGATAACGAGCATAGCGCCGGAGTACGATCTGGTGTTGCTGGGCACGGATCCCGACGCCGAGGGGGAGAAGATATCGTGGGACCTGTACAACCTGCTCCACGGGCTCGTCCCGGAGGTCAGGAGGGTGGAGTTCCACGAGGTAACTCGCTGGGCACTGGAGCAGGCGCTGGAATCCCCCAGGGAGGTCAACGAGAGGCTCGTCGAGGCACAGCTAGTCAGGAGGGTCGAGGATAGATGGATAGGTTTTGAACTGAGCGAGAGGCTCCGCGCGGAGCTCGCCGGCCGCATCCGGGATCGCTTCGGCCTGTCGGCCGGCCGCGTCCAGACGCCGGTCCTGGGGTGGATAGTCAGGCGCGCCGACGAATACATGCACAGCTGGAGGAAGATGCTGGTCATAGTGATCAAGGAGAACATGTCGATAGTGGTCAGGGAGGACGAGGCCAATCTGGAGGAGGTGAAGCGCGCGGTGGACTCCGAGGGCGTCAAGGT
Source organism: Nitrososphaerales archaeon (assembly GCA_023256385.1). Taxonomy (GTDB): domain Archaea; phylum Thermoproteota; class Nitrososphaeria; order Conexivisphaerales; family Conexivisphaeraceae; genus Conexivisphaera. Next base: position 5,388 of record JAGDXL010000029.1, on the reverse strand, counting down.
GGTCGACGTGCGGTCCGAGGACAGGGAGATAAATCCCCAGCCCCCGTTCACGACGGATTCCCTGCTGGCGGAGGCCACGCGGTACCTCAGGGCGTCCGCCGACTACGTGATGCGCTTGGCGCAGGACCTATTCGAGGCCGGCCTGATAACTTACCATAGGACCGACAGCACCTACGTCTCCGACAAGGGGCTCTCGATAGCGAAGGAGTACATTAATGATAACCTCGATCCCTCATTGTACCATCCCAGGAAGTGGGGCTCCCCCGGGGCGCATGAGTGCATAAGGCCCACCCGTCCGCTCGATCTAGCGGGCCTCTCGGAGGCGCTGAAGTTCAGCTCGGCAGCCGCCAGGCTCACGGACGCGCACATGGGCCTGTACTCGTTGATATTCAACAGGTTCATCGCGAGCCAGATGGCGCCGGCCAAGGCCGAGTGGCGGTCCGTGACCCTGGAGCTGGGGCCGACCAGGAAGGTCTTGGAGGGGATCGCCGGCTATCGCGAGCGCGGATTCACCGTGGTCCACCAGCCCCGGCTCCCGGAGGCCCCTCCATTCAACCCGGGTGAGACGATAAAGATATCGTTCTCAGTGGTCAAATACGGTCCGACCGTCTATCTGTATCGGCAGAGCGACATAATATCCATGATGCGCGAGCGCGGGATAGGCAGGCCCTCCACGTATGCGAAGATACTGCAGACCCTCCTCGAGAGGCGCTATGCGTACGTGGGACCCGGAGGCGGGCTGACGCCGAGCAAGAAGGGCATCATGGTGTACGAGCACCTGGCGTCCAAGTTCCCGAACATAATATCCGAGGAGAGGACCCGGCAACTGGAGGAGAAGATGGATCACGTGGAGAGGGGGGAGGCGGACTACCAGTCGCTCCTGAGGGAGCTCTACGCCGAGATCAGCTCGCTTCCTCGTTGACGTCTTCCGAGCCTTCCCGTTCCCCGTTCTCCCCGACCTCGATCCTCTTCGCTCCCCCGAAGGACCTGAGTTCCTCCTCCAGCTGGGAAATCTTCCACTCGATGGCCTTCAGGAGTTCCGAGTTATCGTAGTACTCCAGGTGATTTCCGCACTCGGGGCACGTGAACACCAGCTCCACCGCCTCCTCGAACGTCCTCTTCGGGCACGTCGCGCTCCCGCAGTGATAGAACTGGTGCTCCTTCTCGTACTCCAGCTTTATCCTCAGGCGGTTCAGCAACCTCCTCTTCACGGTCGCCAGGAAGACCTCCGCCCCCTCCGGCTGGACCTTCCAGCGATAGACGTACCAGTCGCGCTTTGGATCGCGCACCCTTATGGCGTAGATCAGGGATCTGCTCTGCAGCTCGTAGAGGACCTTTCTGACGCGGTTTATCTTGAGGCCGGTCGCGCTCGCTATCTCCTCGTCTGTTGACTCCGGGTTGTTCAGCAGCGCCCTCGCGACCTTCACGAAGTCCTCGCTCCCCAGCAGGCTCGCGACCTTCACGAAGGAATCCTCATACTCCAGTTTAGGCACTACTTACATATAGACAGCACAAAAATAACCCTTTCCGTGCAACCCGTGCAGTGCGCGGAGGGAATTTACGTCCTCAGGATTGGCCACCGTGCGTGGCGCGATAAGAGGGTCACAACCCACGTGGCGCTCTCTTCGATGGCCCTGGGGGCTTCCGGCATATTCCTCAGCGGGGAGGAGGATCCGAATCTCGTTCAGAGCGTGACCAGGGCAAGGGATCGCTGGGCACCTCATTTCAGCGTGGAATACTCCAGGAGCTGGAGGGAAGTAGTTGGCCGGGCGCGGTCCATGGGATGCGCCGTGGTGCATCTCACGATGTACGGGGTTGAGCTGCGGTTCCTGCTGGACGGCCTCAGGGCGCTCGTGGGCACCCGCGGAATCCTGGTGATAGTTGGAGCCGAGAAGGTTCCGCGCGAGGTATACGAGCTCGCGGATCTCAACGTGGCGGTGACGCATCTGCCGCACTCCGAGGTGGCGGCGCTGGCAGTATTCCTGCACGATCTGCTCGGCTACGGAGGGTCGGCCGCGCGCGGCAGCTCTATACTGCCCCAGCTTCGGGGGAAGCTGTCGCTTCCTGGCGCTCCTCGGCCTCCAGGATCCTCAGGACGTTCCTCCTGAGCTCATCCATGCCCAAACGCTCCTTCGCGGATATCACTACATAATCCCGCATTCCCAGCTCGGCGGCAACCTTCACAGCGCCATCCATACCCGCGCGATCCACCTTGTTCAGCACCTGCAGGATCCTCGGCGGCTCCACCGAGAGCTCCTGCAGTATCTCCATGGAGGTCTCGTATTTGCGCCTGACCACCGCGGGATCCTCTGACGCGTCGACTACCAGAAGCACGACGTCCGCATATTTCAACTCCTCCAGCGTGGACTTGAACGCCTCTATCATGTAGTGGGGGAGCCCGCTCAGGAACCCGACGGTGTCCGTCAACAGCGCGTGCCGATCGCCGCCCAGCCACATGGTCCTCGTGGTGGTCGTAAGGGTCGTGAAGGCGTGGCCGGTCACCGGCCTCCTCTCCTTCGAGAGCGCGTTGAACAGCGTCGTCTTACCGGCGCCCGTGTACCCGGCAAGTGACACGACTGGCATCCCCCACCTCCTCCTGCCCTGTCTCTGCACCTCCCGATGCCTGCTGTACTTGCGGAGCTCCCTTCCTATTCTGATCCGCAACTTCCTCACGTGATCATAGTGCCTCTCCACCTCGTATTCACCGTAGCCGTAGAGACCCGGCTGCTCGCCCATCCTGACCCTCCTTATCAGTTCCCTGAGCCGTGGAAGTTCGTACGTGAGCTCCGCCATCTTGACCTGCAGCTTGGCCTCCGGGGTCCTCGCCCTCAGCGCAAATATCTCCAGTATGAGCTTGTCCCTGTCCACGACGTCGACGCCCGATTCCTTCATCAGGTTGAAGGCCTGGGACGAGCTCAACCTTCCGTAGACGGCTATGGCATCCACCCCCGCCTCCCTCGCCCTCTCCGAGATCTCCTCGGCCTTGCCTGTCGATATCCCGGTCCTCCCTTCACCTATCTTCCTCACGGGCACTATCTCCACTACCTCGTAGTCAGCTGACTCCATGAGCTCGAGGGCCTCCGATTCGTCGACGCCCCTCTCCACGGCCAGCAGCGCGCGCCTCAAGTCTCCAGCTCATCCATCCTGGTCAGGATCTTTATCTTAAGAACTCCCTCCAGGCGCCTGGCGGTCGGGATGTCCGGCCGAAACCTGCCCGACTCCACCTTGCTTATCACGGAGGTCTTGACCCCCACCTTGGCCGCCAGCTCCTCCTGCGTCAGCCCCATGCGTTCCCTGGCGTCCTTGACCAACTTGTTGTAGTCGGGCGCCACCACGAGTTCCTCCAGATCCTCCTCCCTAGGGCGTTCCCTGGGGCGCGGCACTGGGCGCTGGGGCTGCATCCTCCCCGCGTTAGCCTGCGGCTGTGGATTGTAGGGGGTTCCGAGCCTGGCGCACTCATCGCAGACCCTCATCACGACGCCCTCTATCGTCACGAGGTACGGCTTTCCGTAGATGGGCCTGCCGCACACCTCGCAGCGCTCCATGTCCATGAGTGTGGGACGGCGTATTTATACCCGTTCCGCCGTCTGCCGGCGCGGATGGTCGCCGAGTGGTACTGGCGGAGCCTGAGGAGCAAGGTCCTCTACGAATACGGGGTGGACATAGAGGAACTGCTCGATCCATCGCAGGTCGAATTCGACGGTTCATCGAGGACGCCCTCCAGGTTCATGAGCGCCAGGATCAGGGATGGCCCCCACCTGGCGGCCCTCAGGGAGGATGGGAGCCTGGCGATAAGCGTGGAGTTCGCGCGCATCCTGCTGAGGTCTCCCCAGTTCCAGGAGAGCTGCGTGGTGGTCGACGGCGATTCCGTGGAGTTCGTCCGCAGGGGCATGTCCGTGATGTCCGGACACGTGATGAGGATCGGTTCCAACGTGGTACCGGGCCTGGACGTGTGCGTCCTCTCGCCCGGCGGCGAGCCCATCGCCGTCGGCACGTGCGTGCTTCCTCCTCGCCTGAGCGGCACGAGATCGGGCCCGCTCGTCAAGGTGAGGGCGCACGAGAGGGCCTCGTCCGGTGCCACTCCTCAGCGACGCGCGGGCGCTGGCTCCAGGTAGATCATCTTGACGTACATCTTAGACCCGCAGAAGTCGCATGTGCCCCCCTCCTTGCCCACGTAGTCGCCGTCCTGGAACGAGCGCTTCAGCTTGATGCCGCACTTTGGGCATTCCTCGACCGTGATAAGGATGCCCGTCGACCCCACACTTCTCCGCCTCGGGCCGTCTCATATTAAGACTTCGCACGCCGCGTCGGCGCTCTGCCGGTCACTCGTTGCGCCTGCGGGTCGTGACGGTGACTTCGCTCTCCCCTATGAACACCGTGTGCTCAAACTGGGCCACCTGGACTCCCTTAGCCTCCACGAGCGTCCTGTACTCGTACACGATGCCCATGGACCTCAGGGTCCTGAGCGCCTCCAAGGCGCCCTCCCCCAGTTCCCTCGCTATCCACCTGGAAGCGAAGGGCAGTCCCCTGTAGCGCTCCCATATGTGCGAGGCGACGCGCGCGAGCTGCGGATCCTTCGGGATCTTCCTCGACGTCAGCCGGAAGATATTGCTCGGGGTCGAGTCCACGACCCTCCCGGCTCCCTCCCGTGGGACCAGGAAAGGCTCAAGCGCGTATGCGCTGTGTGGCTCGAAGCGCCCGGGGACATCCGCGTCCACGTTGGGGACCGATACCCCCGTGTGCAGCTCGTACGGGCCGAGCCTGTGCCCCGCCAGGTTGACTATTGGCCGGAGCCCGAGCGCCCTGGCGTATTCCTCTATCGTGCGGCCAAATCTGCTCAGGGGTGATCCGGGCGTTATCTGCGAGATACCCATGCGGAGCGCCTCCCTGGCGGCCTCCGCCAGCCGCTCGTTCTCGCCGCCCCACGCTATGGACACGGCGCTGTCGGAGAGGTAGCCGTCGACGCACGCCCCCAGATCAACCTTTACGATGTTCTTGCCGTCGATCCTCAGGGTGTCGCCGGGGGCCGGAGTGTAGTGCGCGGCGATCGGTCCCTGCGATAAGTTGCAGGGAAAGGCGGGCATCGCCTCCGACCATATGATTTCCTCCAGCTCCTCGCACACCTCCAGGGCGCTCCTCCCGTCCTCCACCACGTCGTACGCTCTCTCCAGGGCGCGGGCAGCCAGCCTCCCCGCGGCCAGGTACTTCTCCAAATTCTCCAACTCGTCCGGACTTGGCACGTCAAGTCTTTATAACCCCTTTCCCAACTTTTGACTAAGTTGGATATATGCCGGGGTTTTGGGCGTTACCTCCCTTTGTGGAGGCTATGCCGTTCCGATTCGTGGGCGTTGGCACCACGCCGTTGTGGTCCGCTATGAACGAGAGCGG
>JAGDXL010000027.1 GCA_023256385.1 Nitrososphaerales archaeon | reverse complement strand
AGCCGGGAAGCTCCGAGGCTTCAGCTGAGGAGCAGCTCATGCGTACTTGCCGGGCAAAGGACTATAATGTGCGCAGCGACCATCGTGGCCGTGGAACCGGTGCGCAGTCTCAGGGAACACCTGTTCAGGCTCAGGAGAGCTGGTGAGCTCGCGGAGCATGGAAGGACGAAGCTCGGGGATGTTCCATCGGTTGTTGTTAGATCCGGTAAGCGTGCCGGTATAGTCGACGTGGAGGGATACTCAATTCCATTCGCGTTCAACATGCTGTCCAGCGGTTGGCACGCTGCGCAGGCGCTAGGTGTAGAGGAGCCGGAGTTCAGATCGCGCTTCCTCGATGCCGCGGCCAATCCAAGGAAGCCCAGCTCGGTGGGGGATCTGGGGCTCAGGGGCCCTATGGATCCGGATTTGGAAGCCCTTCCGGTGCCCAAGTACTACGAGGGCGACGCGGGGCGCTACGTGACTAGCTCCGTGGTGTTCGCCAAGAGCCCCGAGGGCGGGTTTGCCAACGCCTCAATACACAGAATAAGGATCCTCGACGGCCGCAGGGGCGTCATACGGATGGTGGAAAATCGCCATCTGCACAGACTTTACACAGAGGCAAGCTCAGCCGGCATGGACTTAAAAATAGTCGTCGAGATAGGGGCTAATCCTCTGGTCGAGCTGTCGGCTGCGTATCAAGCCCCCTTCGGATCCTACGAGGCGTGGGTTGCCAACAGCTTGGCCGGTGGCACGATGACCTTCGCGGAGGTCGGTGGCATCGAGGTTCCCACGGGGTGCGAGGTGCTCCTCGAGGGGAGGATTAGGCGTGATGTGCTGGACTCGGACGTCATGGTGGATATGCTGGGGCTTTATGATAAACCTAGGATGCAACCAATCGTGGAGTTCGATCACATGTACTTGTCGGAGAACCCGATTTTCAGGGGGCTGCTGGCCGGTGGCGCGGAGCATCGGTTCCTCATGTCTTTCCCCGTGGAGGTGAAGCTGGAACAGCAACTTAGGAACATGATCCCCGGCGTCAGGAGGGTTGTATTGACCGAGGGTGGTGGGCGCTGGCTCCACGCAGTGATACAGTTGGAGAAGAGGATGGAGAGCGATCCTAGGACGGCCATAATAGCCGCGTTCACGTATGATCAGTCGCTCAAGATGGTCACGGTGGTGGACGATGACATAAATCCGGAGGATCCCGAGGACGTGGAGTTCGCGATCGCGACTAGGTTCCAGCCGGACAGGGATCTCATAGTGCTCTCGGGGATGCGTGGCTCATCGCTGGATCCATCGAGCGACCAGGCGACGCTCACCACTGCCAAGTGGGGGATAGACGCGACAGCGCCCATGGATAGCAGGGACAGATTCAGGCGCGCGAGGATTGCTTAAGCTCGGGGATCGCGAAATGCGCCAAGGCATACGGGTGCTCGTCGGCGGCAGTGGCGCGGGGACGCCAGTCATACTCGGAAGGCCCATCTCGCCGCTGGGCGACTTGGATCAGGATAGGGGCATGCTGCGCGGTGAGGGCTTGGAATTGAGGGATAAGATACTGATGTTTCCATACGCGATCGGCAGCAGCGTAGGAAGCTATGTGCTCTATTCCCTCGCCGCCAAGGGGTTATCTCCATCCGCTATCTTCGTGGAGAAGGCGGACCTAATGCTGGTGTCCGGCTGTGCGCTCGGCGGGATACCGCTCATCGAGCTGCGCGATGAATACGGCAATGTGAGGGACAGGCTGTCCGTCTGTCAGCGCGCATCCTTCTCGGCGCGCGTACCAGATTTACTGGAGATCACCTGCGGAGGAACTCCCTGACGCCGCGTTCAAGGTCCCTGCTCACGGACGCCGGGTCACGCGATGCATCCACCCGTATGACGCTGGAGCCCGGGAAATAGCGCTCGAGGTTTCCGAGGATCTCCCTCGCGGCCGAAAGCAGTTGCCGCCTGGACTCAAAGGAGTCACCTATTCCTCCGATCCTACGAGTCGCCGCATCCGGATCGAGATCCAGCACGAGGAACAGATCCGGCTGCATGAACCTGGACTCAACTGAGAGTATGCGCGCCGGATCCACCCCCTGGGTCGCGTGATAAGCGAGATTGCTCTCGCTCCACCTCTTGGCCACGACCGCACGCGTTCCATCGGACAGCCATGTGGCCGCCGGGTAGTTCACGAGCGCTCTGTTGAGCGACCAGAGGACCCATGCGATTGATTCGGGAAGCTTGCCAGATATTTCACAGTCCCCCCTGAGCCCGAGATAAGATCTTATGAGCTGCCCGCTCTGGAGGTCATATTCAGGTTGGTGAACCCCCATAGTTTCGTAACCCAGCTCATCCAGTACCTTCACCAGCGGCCTGACCCCCGGTAGGCGCGTCGGATTGAACACGTGGGTCTCCTTCCCCGACTTGTCGATTCCCGTGACGGCGATGAATAGACCTGCCTTTCTGCGTACCTCCGAAATCGCGAGGGACGACGCGAGGGAAAGCTCCACTCCCGGGCGTGCGCCTAGGTCGGCCGCCGCACCTACAGCCCTAGGATCGCCCCTCTCGACTAGCTCCAGTACACGCTCCAGGGAATCCGCGTCAGTGCGACAGATCGACGTCATATTCTCCACCGGGAGCCTCTTTCGCGGAGGGTATCTGCCGAACCCATCTTTAAGCGTGAAGTTTCAAAAGAGATGGGCGAACCCTCAAAGGACGAGATTTCCAAACGGACTCATTTCCCGGTACCGGACACCCTATCCTTGACCCTGAGTAGCATCTCCAGAACCTCCAGTTCCTCCCTCAGGGATCTGAGCGATGCGGCGCGTTCCTCGATACCTCTGGCGCTTCTGAGCGCCTGAAGGTCCTCCCTAAGGCCCTCATAGATAAGCTTCTCTATATCACTCAGCAGATCCTTGGGCGCTGCCAGTTTCTCCTCCACCTCTTCGATACTCGTGAAGCCGGAGCACCTCGGGCAGAAGGTGACGCCCTTGTACCTGAGCATGATGCCACCGCAGTTAGGGCACGTCTCGCCCAACAGGCTGGCGCCACGGCGCATCAGCTCCACCACCAGCCTGTTCACGTCGCTCGAACTCACGAGGATTGGGCGTTATCTAGTAAGGTTTAAGTCTAGTGTCAATTGACCGTCTAAACCGAGGTGTAGAGTTCTTGTCCGCCGAGAACTTGGATAACATAAAGCAGGCCGTCGCGATCCTGCAGTCGCTTGCGAACGATAACGTGATACCTAGGAACGTCCGGCGCTCCATAAAGGACGTCATCGACACGTTGAACGATGGTTCGCTCTCGCCGGCCGTCAGGGCCGCGAACGCCATAGCCGCACTGGAGGAGATAGCCCAGGATCCAAACGTGCCGTCATATGCGCGGGTTACCCTCTGGAACGCGTTCTCCTATTTGGAAAGGATCAGGGAGGCCTGAGGGCGCCGGCTCGGGCTGCCGCTAAGGCGGGCTGGGCCGCGGAGACGGGGTCTATGATGGGGGGTGAGGTGATTGCCTGGGGCGTTCGCCGCTCGAATAATCGAGCTGTCCAGAAAGGATCCTGTAGTGATAGCGCTGGATGATCCCCTAGATGATGTACTAGCTACGTTGCGTGGATTGTCGCTTGGCGCGCCGCTGAATCTGAAGGTTGGCTGGATGCCGGTGCTGCACGGGGGGTTGAGCGCCATCGCCAGGGCCAAGGAGCTCGCCCAGGGCGGCCTAGTGATAGCAGACCTCAAGATCGCGGACGTGCCCCACGTGAGCGGCGACGTCGCGAGGGCGCTGTTCAATGCGGGGGCGGATGGCGTGATAATCCACGGCTTTCTGGGGCCCGACGTGATCTCGGAGGTCGTACACTCCGCCCAGGGCTCAGGGGTTCTAGTGGTCGCCGAGACCACGAACCCAGGGGCATCCCTATGCTATCCAAGATGTTCCGACTCAATAGCTGCTGCCGCCAGGGACGCCGGCGCGGACGGTATAATAGCGCCGGCGACCAGGCCTGAGAGGATAACCGCGCTCAGGCGCATCGTCGGCAGCGATCTGGCTATAGTGTCACCCGGCGTCGGCGCCCAGGGAGGGAATGCTGCTACCACGATCGCCGCGGGGGCCGACATGATAGTGGTGGGCCGGAGCATAATGAGATCCCAGGATCCCGCGCTGGAGCTCGCGCGGCTCCGGTCAGAGGCGCTCAGGAGCTTTTCCGGGCGTTCAGCATATCGCTGAGCCTGAGGACGCTCAGGAGGCCGATGCCCATAGTAGACAGGAGCTTGGACGCCCCGAGCTCCCTGTCCACAAGCACGACCGCTGTGTCCACATGCGCCCCGAGCGCCCTCACCATCGCAGCCGCGCATGCCAGCGTTACTCCAGTTGACGCGACATCGTCCAGCAAGATCACCCTCTCGCCGGGGTGTAGCTCCCCTACCAAGGGGTCCCTGAAGCTGTTCTCGGCCTCCATTTTCTTGACTATTGCGTAGGGTTTCTGCAGCTTCAGGCTTACCGCAACCGTGAACGGCGCGGCGCCGTCGCCTATGCCCACGAGCCGATCGAACTCCCCGACGCCAGTCCTCAGCAGATCCGCCAGCGCGGATGTGACCTCGTCAAAGTCATCCGGATAAGACGGGAGGGTCCTCATGTCCACGTAGAACTCACTTGAGTTTCCGAGATGCAGGAGGTAGCTGCCCTGCTTCACGACATTTCTGCGCCTGAGTATCTCCGCTATCCGAGGGACGCGGTCGCTCATTTACCCCTCACCTCCTTGAGGTACTCCTTTATGGTATCCACCTTATCTGCTGGTATCCCCCCGACGGCTTCCAGCCAGGAGAGCAGATCGCTTATCCTCGAGACCGCGTGCAACTCTATCCCAGCGCTTGCCAAGTTCTCCGACCCACCCTCCTCCCTGTCTATGAGCACCACCGCGTGGGCTACATGGCCTCCCGAAGCCCTGACGGCGCTGGCCGCCTTTAACAGGCTGCCGCCGGTCGTGGCCAGATCATCTATCAGGACCACCTCATCGCCCTCGGAGAGCACGCCCTCTATCATCTTCATCTCGCCGTGTAGCTTGGGGGTCTCCCTGACATATATCAGCGGCAGCCTCGCCCTGAGACTGACGGCGGTGGCCAGCGGCAGGCCGGCCGTGGGTATGCCCGCGACCTTCAATCCGCTCACCCCGATCTCGTTCTCCATGACCGCGACATACATATCGGCTATCCGCTCCAACGCGCTCGGATATGACGGCAGAAGCCTCAGGTCTATGTAGTAGGGACTCCTCCTTCCGGACGTTAACGTGAAGTCGCCGAACCTCAAGGCCCCGAGGCCCACGAGAATCGTTGCGAGCTCCTTTCCCAGCACGGACTTCTTCTCGATCCAGAGCTTGGTCTCGAGGCCGTACATGTCCGGTCTGGGTGAGACCGATCGGTCTCAAAAGGTTTCCGCCGGCGCGGTCCATCTTGACGGTGACGCGCGCCGCCTTATCGAGGGGGAAGTCCCTGTGCACCAGCACGTCGAAGGTGCCGAGGTTCGAGAACTCGATCCTCATCATCCTCTTCCTCCCGCTCCGCATGGACCGCACACTCAGAACTTTCCAGCCGTACCGTGGGTAGACCAGAGAGTAGTACCTGCCCGGTTTCCTCGCCCGCGCTAGTGGGTGGGTACGTCCTGACGGGGGAGGGGGGAGCGGAAGGTCTCCGATGAACCCGTGAGGGGGCTGTATGATTATGATGCAGTGGAGCTTGAGCTTCACTGCGCGTACGATAGGTATGCGGATGCATACCTACCTATGCATACGTAGGGTGAAACCCAGCTACAAAAGGCGGGAAGGGAATCATAATCTTATTTTGTGGCGCCTGCTTCTCCAAGCACGGTTTGGAGCTGCTCATCCTCTATCCCGGATTCGAGGGCGCGCTCGCGAATTTCGCATCGTCCAACGGACTCGTGATGTTGGACTACTCGGGGAGACTCTCCAGGGCTTTCCCGGAGCTGTCCATCCCGGCCGTGGATGCGAGCGACCTCAACTCTGCGCTCTCGAGGCTAGTGGGCGCGATGACCGCATATAAATTCCCACGCGGGCTCTGCGCCTATTCACTCTCCGCGCTCTGGGCGCTCGCATATACGCAGCTTGGCATCCGTGGATCTGTGACTGGCCTGACGTCGTTTGCCCTTAGGTCAAATGAAGCCTCTAGGGTGCTTGGCTCGCGGCTCTGCGTGGCGGTCGAGGGCTGGTTCCAGTGGAGACACCACTATGTCTATGACATCTTCAGGTATACCGCCGATAGGATAACTACGCCATGAGCTGGCGTCAGCCCGACGGTTCCGGTACCACACGTGAGCCTAAGAGGGAATGTGTGCTATCTATCACTCCATCCTGGGCGCTAAGTAGAACTCCATTACGCTTCCGCGCTCGTCCAGGGGGAATGCCAGCTTTATCGGCATCTTGCTGGAGAACTCAAGCGTGGTCACCTCGGCCGGTTTTATGCTCTTCACGAAGTCCGATAGATACTCGAGGCTATAGGTCGCCTCACTGGGCTCCTTCACGGCCAACTCCAGGAGGTCCGGATCGCCGGTGGTCAATCTGGCCTTCACCTGCCCAAGCTCGCTCCTCCCGTGAAATTCCAGCGCGTCCTGCCCTGCCCTCAGCGTCACGTGGTCCGAGACCGCCTCGACGTCCTCCAACAGTTTCCTGAGGGCCCTCTGCATAAGCTTGGCCTGCACGTTGAACGACAGCTTGGGAAGCGGCCTCAATGCCTCACCCGCCTCGACGAGAGGCACCACGAACTCCCTCTCGTAGCCGTCCTTGAGCCTGAACGTGATCGTTCCCTCGCCCAGCTCCACTATTATCTTGTCCTTCTTGTCCACGCGCTTCATAACCTTCCTCAGATCGTCGACCCTGATGGAGATCGAGGTGCTGGAACCGCAGCTGTATTCCTCGAACGACGAGCTCGTCCAGGATAGGCTGACCATCGCCACCCTGGACGGATCCATCGCCCTGAGCGAGATGCCCTCCGGGGACACCTCGAACGACGCCTCCTCCACGAGCCCAGATAGAGCATCCGCGAGCGCCTTCCACGCATCCGGGTTGGAGCTGACCGCCCTGAACGACATCCCGCACAAAATTTAACTCGCGGCAATATAAGCATGATCTCGTGTGCGCCGGCGTATCCTGCCATGATCGTAGCGCGCGGTTGAAGTAGAGGTGCGGGCACCTTGTCGTTCGGCGCTGAGGAACTCGGTGACCTGCCCTTCATACAGGAGGCGGGTGAGCTGCTGATCAGAAAGGGCTACGGATTATCTATGGATGAGCTGGTGGAGAACTGGTCCGAGCCCTTCGTTGCCGCCGGAGTTAAGAGGGCTAGGGATGCCGTGATGGAGGGACATGTGGACGGGTCGTTGAATGGGATGGCGCCGGAGCAGAGGATACTGTCGTTCGTCGTCGCAGCGCTGGTGGTGAGGGCCACGGGCAACCAGTACGCGATCAAGAGGTTCGCGCTGGCGGAGGCCAAGCGCCTAGAGGAACGCGTATTCCAGCGCATCAGGTCGAACAGGTACGACGCGGCGGTGCTCCTGAGCGCCATTTACTCGAGGATCCTTGGCATGTCGCTCGAGCGCGTGGATCGCACGATCGGCCCGGAGCGGTTCGAGGTGGATCTCGGCCTCAGGGATTATCTGTCTCTGTCGTCGTCGCTCGACGCATCGAAGTGGGGAATCGTGAACAGGGTGGTGGTTGGCGGGCGCGTCTACATGAAGCTCGAGGACGCCGCTAGGCTCCTGAGGAGTGGCATCGCGGACCGCATAGAACGGCGCGTCTCGTCAATGGAGATCCCGAGTCCTCCGGCGCCAATCGCGGAGGCGGCCGCGAAGCTCTCGGAGGAGGTAGTAAAGACCAGGCCGCCTCCCGCGGCGGCTGCCGTATCAGTGTCCCGCGAGCAATACCCGCCATGCATAAGGTCCATCCTCAAGCGTCTGGAGGCGGGGGAGAACCTGCCGCACTCGGCAAGATTCCTCTTGGCGACCTTTATGGTGAACATCGGAATGCCGACTGATGACGTCATAGCGCTCTTCTCACGCTCGCCGGACTTCAACGAGAGGGTGACCCGCTATCAGGTGGAACATATAGCGGGCCTGAGAGGGGGAAAGCGCTACAGTGTGCCGGCGTGCCCCAAATTGGTTGCTCAGGGCCTCTGTGCGCGGGATGATACGTGCGACGACATAAGGAACCCCATCTCTTACCTGAGGCGGAGGCCAGCTGGCGCAGGTGGTGGAGGAAATGGAGGAACGAGGCCTGGGAGGAGAAGAGATAGAATTTCTGAGGATGAGCTATAGGGAGTACTACTACCGCGCCGCCTCGTCGATGTGGATCCCCAGGCGCCTAGAGGCGAGGGAGGTGGGATTCCTTACCTTTGATGGCGGCCACAGGCGCCATCTTCGCTTCAGTTCACCGGGGGAGCTGATAGCTGAGATACTCAGGGAGATCCCCTGGGGCGTATTCTACTCGGTCTCACTGTACGAGGACCCCGGGAATCCGGAGATGGAGAGGAAGGGATGGATGGGGGCGGACCTCGTGTTCGACATCGACGTCAAGGACCTCCATCCGGCGTGCATAGAAGAACATGACTTCTACATTTGCAACGATGGATCAGTGCACCGGCTCGCGGAGCGCCCGATGGGGTGCCGCAGGGTGGACTGGGTATGCCCTATGTGCGTGGAGGCCGGCAGGAAGGAGGTCCTGAAACTTCTGGATGTGCTGCAGCGCGACATGGGAATAAGACCGGACGCCATCTCCGTCTACTTCTCCGGCCACAGGGGGTTCCACGTGCACGTCGAGGATGAGAATCTGATGGACATGGGTAGGGAGGCGAGGGCGCAGATCGTGGATTACCTGATGCTCAACTCTTACAACATCGAGTTCCTTGAGGGATTCCTGCGCACGACGGAGGACGGCCTGGAGACGCTCGCTGGATGGCCCTGGAGGATTGCGGAGGTGCTGCGCCAAAGGTACGGTGTACCGCCGACGCTCAGGGCCCTAGAGGCGCTCACCAAAGGGGAGGTCGAGACGGCGATCTCGTCGGCAGTGCGGGACGTAGCAGTTCATGTGGATCCTCAGGTGACGATGGATCTCTCAAGGATATTCCGCATGCCCACGTCCCTCAACGAGAAGACCGGCATGATGAAGCAGAGGTGCGCGGACGTGGTGGCGTGCGACCCCCTCAAGGACGCGGTGGCGATAGGCGATTACCCGGTTAAGGTGGAGATCTCGTACGCTCCTAAGCTACAGATAGGTGGCTATATCTATGGCCCCTACAAGCGCACGGCGCTCAAGCTTCCGGCATTCGTAGCGGCGTTCCTCGTCAGCAAGGGCGTGGCGAAAGTCATTAAATAGATCCCGACGGATCGCAGCGTATGAGCCAGCGCAGGCTTGAGGACTTCCTCGGCGCACTCTCGAGGGAGGCTGGGGCGGAGGAGCTGGTCGCAGCGGACGACGACCTGCTGTTGAGGGCCTCCACGCTCCTGCAGGAGCTGACCGTGGAGGAGTCGCTGGGCGGGCAGGCATCCACGCTCGCGGGAAAGATGAGGGATTATGCTGCCGCCCTTGGGGACTCGCTTCTTGAGCTAAGGCTCTCCAAGGCGTCAGGCCGCATATCCGATAGGGGCATGGCCCCACAGTCCGCGCTCCTGGAGGAGGGACTGGTGAACGGCATGCTGGAGAAGGCGGTATCCGCCGGGGAGCTGCTCAGGCGCGCCGTGAGGGATGGCAGCCCTCTGGTGCTCCACGCAGCTCGCTGGGAGGCTGCGCGGGAGATGACGATTATAGCGGTCAAGCAGGATATCCAAGCATTCAGGGGGGTAGACTTAAATAGCTACGGCCCATTCTCGTCGGGCGACGTAGCTATGGTGCCCAGGGAGGATGCCAGGACGCTGATCTCGAAGGGGCAGGCAGAGGAGGTGGTGGTGCTGGGATGAAGATGCCGAACGTCGTGACGACGTACTGCCCCCGGTGCCACAAGCACACGGAGCACAGCGTGAGCCTGTACAAGAAGGGTAAGGATCGCAAGACTGCGTGGGGCGCCAGACGCCATGAGTGGGAGAAGAAGGGATACGGAGGCCAAAAGGAGCCTGAACTTAAGAGGACCGCCAAGACCACGAAGAAACAGACGCTCAAGTTGAAGTGCAGGACATGCGGCTACGTGAGCGTGAGGGAGGGAATGCGCCTGAAGAAGCTGGAGATTGTGGAGGGAGGGAGGTCGAAGGGCGGTTGAAGAAGGATCAGATACTGATACCCCTGCCCAGGAGCGCGTTCCTGCTGGTCAAGTGCCCGAACTGCGGCGCGGAGCGCGTTGTCTTCTCCCACGCCAAGACCGTGGTCAAGTGCCCGAACTGCGGCGCGGAGCTTACGAGGCCCACGGGCGGAAAGGCTGAGATACTTGGGGAGATAGTCCGGAGACTTGATTAGTTCCCGTAAGTTTCCTGAGCCCGGGGATCTGGTAATAGGAACGGTGACCAGTGTAGAGTCCTTCGGACTCTACGTATCACTTGATGAGTATGGTGGGCTGCGCGGCTTCGTCTCGGTGAAGGAGATACCGAGCACCATGACCAGGAACCTGGTCAGCTTCTTCAAGCCTAAGCAGAAGGTGGTGCTCAAGGTCCTGTACACCAACCCCGGCAAGCTACAGGTCGACCTGTCCCTGAGGCGCGTGACTGGCGATGAGCGCAGGAAGAAGATGGCGAGCTACAAGCAGGAAGTGGGCGCAGCTCGCGCGCTGGACGTGGCCAGGGCGAAGGCCGGCATCAAGGATGATCGCCCGATAAGGGAGGTCATGATCTCCGCATTCGGCAGCCTTCAGGAATCGCTCCGCGCATTGGTGGAGGATAGGGCAAGGGTTCTGGACGCCGTCGCGAACGCCGTTAAAGGAGTGGATAGGCAGACGCTGGAGAAGTATCTGGAGGCGGCGGCGCAGCTTGCGGCGGAGCGCCTGAAGCCTAAGAGGGCGGTGATTTCCGTCGAGGCAAAGGTCTATTCACCTGTGTCAAGCGGCATAAACGTGATCAAGGAGGCGCTCTCGAGGGCGGCTGGAGCCGCTGCATCGACCGGCGCCAAGGTGCGCGTGACATACGCGGGCAGCCCTCGCTACCTGATCAGGGTAGAGGCTGATAACTATAAATCAGTGGAGGCAGCCCTGGAGGAGTTCTCCAGGAACGCCGAGGAATCGTTAAAGGGAAGGGGGCATTTCGAGCTCCTCAGGGGCAAATGAGACCTAGACTTCTGAGGGTATGCAGGAAGTGCAATAGGTATACATTCGAACAGACGTGTCCAGTTTGTGGAGGCCCGACTGAGATCGCGCACCCGCCGCCGTTCTCGCCCGACGACAAGTATCTGGAGCTCAGGATGAAGGCGCTGAGGAGGGGAGACGGCCCTGGAACTCAGGATACGGGGAGTGCGGGTTAGGGAACCCCTCACCACGGCCGTCGGCGACGTGGGATCCCACGTCGCATCTCAGCTGCTGGAGTCGGGGGTGATGCCCCGGCCACGCGCCGTGCTGGTTATCTCGTCGAAGTACGTGGCCATAGCGCAGGGGCGCCGCTACGGCCCCGAGGGCATGATTGCGATGGAAGATGCGGTGCGGATAGCTGGCGCGGCCGGCCAGCAACCCGAGTTCGTTGAGCTGGCCCTCAGGGAATCGCTGGTATTCCTCGGCCACGCACTTGGCATAATTATAACTGCCAGGCGCGAGGGCGTGACGCCGAACTCCTCAATCGACAGGTCAAATGCGCCGGGCGGCGTCGCGGTCCTGCCACCTGCCAGGCCCTTTCAGACCGCGGATGAGATTAGATGGAAGCTCGAGGGACTGGCCGGTGGTCCTGTCGGTGTAGTGATAGCAGACAGTCGCGTGCTTCCGCTTAGGAGGGGCACCGTTGGGGTTGCCGTAGCATACTCCGGCATCGAGGGCGTCGTGGACGAGCGCGGTGCGCCCGACATATTCGGCCGTAGGCTACGCCACACGTATCGCGCAATTGCCGACGAGGTGGCATCGGCCGCGGAGATCGTGATGGGAGAGTCGGGTGAGATGACGCCCATGGCACTCGTCGAGGGCCTCGAAGATCGCATAGATGGTGCGTCCCACAGACCCGACGAGACGTACGTGAGCCCGTCCGAATGTTTATACTTCAGGGCATTCGCGGAGGCCGGGGGATGACGACACTGATCTGCAGGCTATCGATGGCCGAATGCACCTCTTCTGATCCCACCATATTACGGTGCAATTGACCCGCCAGAGATTTGGTGTTATGGATAGATTGTACTGCTCCGCCCCCTCGAGGGGACGAAGCCTCGGGGATTCCCATTCGTGCGCCCACATCTAGCACTTGCCTTCAACGCGTCCTTCGGATCACCATAGCGAAGTCCTCACCACGTCTCCGCATCCGATGCTCTATCGTGCACCTCAACTCATGAAACTATGTTTTGCGCGCTTCCTCCCTCTGCGACTTAGACATGCAGACGGGCGCACGCCACATCCCCACGATGAGACTCCACGAGAACCTCTCGCCGCTGCCCTTATCTAGGATCCTGATCCGTCCAGCATGCGCCGTACGAACCCCTAACAGCTTATAAATGCAAGCGTGACGCCGAGTGCGACTAACCACAATTGACCAAATGGATCGTGTGCTCCGCATGGCCATACGTGAACTCCGTGCCGCACATAGGGACATTCATGCACCTACTCTCAGCTGACGTATATGCGCGCTACCTGCGCATGAAGGGAGAGGACGTCGTCGCAGTCTCCGGATCCGACGAACATGGGACCCCGATAGAAGTTGAGGCCATGCGCCGCGGCGTCGACCCCCGCGAGATAACTGACGCCAACCACGCGATCATATTGAGGCTGCTTAAGGAGTACCTCGTAGATGCGCTCTACTACACCAGGACCGAGTCCCCCACTCATGTGGGGTTCGTCCGTGATTTTTACAGGAAGGTCGAGGAGAGGGGTTACGTCTTCAAGAAGGACGTGGAGATGCCCTTCTGCCCCAGGGATGGGATCTTCCTACCGGATCGCTTCGTGGTGGGCACGTGCCCCTATTGCGGATATGAGAACGCCAAGGGAGACCAGTGCGACCGCTGCGGCAAGCTGCTGGAGCCCACCATGCTCATAAACCCAAGGTGCGCTATCTGCGGCTCAACGCCGGAAATCAGGACTACGTCCCACTGGTATCTCGATCTGCCGAAACTGGAGAGCGCCCTCAAGGATTACATTTCCTCTAACGACAGGTTGCCCGACAATGCCAAGAACTCCAGCCTGCGCCTCCTGGAGGAGGGCCTGAGGCCGAGGGCGTTGACGCGGGATAATAAGTGGGGGATACCGGCGCCATTCAGGGGCGCCGAGGGCAAGACCATCTACGTGTGGATGGAGGCCGTCCTCGGATACCTCTCGGCGGTAAAGGAGCTCGGGGAGCGCACGGGCCAACCGGAAATGCTGGATGCCTTCTGGAAGTCCCCAGACACAAGGCCGGTCTGCTTCATAGGCAAGGACAACGTGCCATTTCACACTATAATATTCCCCGCGCTCCTCATGGCGTCGGGCGAGGGCTACGTCCTTCCCTGGCAGGTGTCCTCCACGGAGTACGTGACGATGGAGGGCGAGAAGTTCTCCAAGAGCGCCGGCGTGGGTATATGGATGGATAAGGCTCTCAGGGTGGCCGACGGTGAGATCTGGAGATTTGTGATCATGTACATGAGGCCTGAGTCGAGGGACGCAAACTTCTCCTGGAAGGAGTTCGCCCGGATAGTGAACGCGGAGCTGAACGATAACCTCGGGAACTTCGCGCATCGGGTGCTCACGCTGGCTCATAGGAGATATGGGTCCGAGGCGCCCTCCTGCGGCACCACCGGCCCGCTGACATCTACAGCCTCCTCGGCGCTCGCGAGATACCTGAACTACATGGACGCCTTCAGAATACGCGACGCCGTGAGGGTAATCTTGGAACTGTCAGCGGTCGGAAACGAGCGCCTCAGTTCGGAGAAGCCATGGGAAACCCTGAGGGCAGGAGGCCAAGAGGTGGACGGCATGCTCTGCGGCTATCTATCGGCGCTGGACGCGATAGCCGTAATGTTAAGTCCGTTCATGCCCGGGAGGGCCAGGAGCCTCTGGAGAATGCTGGGCCGTACAGGAGACCCCGAGGATTCCCACGCTGCCCTGCCGGACTCGCCGCGCGGACCACTGATGAAACCTACAACTCTCTTCACGAAGGTGCCGGATTCGCCCGAGGATCTTCAGCGCCTCTACGAAGGGACGAATATCTGAAGCACCTTTTACGGAGACCTGAGCCTCCGAGGTTCCGCTCAGGCCGCTAGTTTAAGCTGAATAGTCACGGATTCCGGTATGTTCAGCTTGGCGAGCTGCGCCAGCACGCGCTGATCGGCGGCCTCTATATCTATGAGCCTGCGGTGCACCCTGAGCTCCCACTTATCGAACGTATGACTTCCCTGCCCGCAGGGGCTCTTCCTGGTCACCACTCTCAGCTTCTTCGTGGGGAGCGGGACCGGGCCGCGAACACGCGCGCCCATTTTCTCGCTTATCTCCTTTATCTGGGCGGCTACGTTGTCTATGTCCTCAAGGCTCTGCGATATCAGCTTGATTCTCGCCTTCTGCGGCATGCGAAGGAGCCTCCCGTGACCGCCTTTAAAGTTTTAGGTCGCGCCTAGGAGGACCACGCGACCGGTGAATCCAACGTTCAATTGAAGCCGCCCCTTGAAGGACGTGACGTAGCCGTCCTCCACGCGTATGCGCTTGCCCGCCTCCACGCCCTCCATATCATAGTTCCAGAGAGTGAGTTTTATCTCGCCACTGTCATCGGCCAGGGTCGCGGTGGCATATCTAGCTGGTTCGAGCGGCTCGGGTAGCTGGAACTCCTTGACGGGTCCCATGTCCCTCACTACTCCCTCCACCACTACGTGCTTGACGCCCCTCTTGAGCTCCGACACCCTGACCTGCAGGGCCATTTCACGCGCCTGAACACATATAGGTGATAAAGTTATTGCACGCACTCGCCTAGACGCGCGCGTTAACTCTGGACGACGTGGACGGTGATCGGTACGCAAAGTTATTTATAGAGTTAGGGCCAGCCGCCCCCACGTTGCTAGTAGGACTTTCGCTGGCATCTGTTGCCGTGGCATTTGCGATATCCGCCGCTATCGCATGGTATCTATCGATGATCCTGCCGAAGATTGGAAGGACCGTCCCCGACGTGATGAAGGGCAACAGGCCGGTCGCGCATCCGGGTGGACCCGCTATATTCGCGGGCATGGCAGTGGGGCTCGCGGTGCTCTGGATGGCCACCTATGACGTGCGCATCTTAGCGATGCTCGCCGTGATCTCTATAACATTCGCGGTGGGCATAGTGGACGACCTCAAGGTGCTACCTGGTCCCGTCAAGGTCCTGGGGACCATTGTGGCGGCACTTCCCATACTTCTCATGGGGGCATATCAGCCGACCCTCAGCCTGCCGCTCGTCTACCTAGGCAGGCTGACGATAATATACCCGATCCTTGTGTTGGCTGGAGTACCCGTGGCGGCGAACGCCGTGAATATGATAGATATAGTGAATGGCGCTGTATCGGGAGTCGCCGCGATGGTGGCGGCGACGGTCGCCGTGTTCGAGACCATTAATGGCAATTACGCGGGCGCGGAGGTCGCGGCGCTCATAACCGCAGCGGCGCTCGGATTCTGGCTACTCCACAGATATCCCAGCAGGATATTGCCGGGCGATAGCGGCAGCTTGGTACTCGGAGCTGCCATAGCGGCGCTTGCCATATCTTATAAGGCGGAGGTTGTGGCGACGGTTGCGCTGCTCCCCGAGGCGCTCAACGGTTTCTTCATACTATCGAGCGTCCGGAGCCTTGCCGAGCACCGGAAGATGCGCACTAGACCGACCGTGATAGTCGGGGACTCGATAGTCGCCAACGAGGATCCCGCAGCCCCCATAACACTTGCGCGTCTCCTCTCGTCCAGAGGGCCCCTCAAGGAAAGGGATGTGGGAAGGGGCATACTCGCGCTGCAGGCATTCAGCTGCGCGCTCGCGCTGCTGACCGGCCTGATGATAGTGCTCTGACGTCGCGCACATCCTCGCAAGGATTATAGCGGTCCATGGGGTTAGCATCTGCGTGGGCCTCAGGGACGTCCTGCCGGCGCTGATGATTCTGATCGTGGCCGCGTGGGCGCTCTTCCTGACTGCGGTGTTCGTCCTGGCGGCGGCGGTTATACCCCTGGAGATCCCGGGACCCAGAATTGTGTACGTAGAGCTACAGGTCGCCAAGGCCATAGCCGGGGCCGTAGTGCTCGGCGCATGGGTCTATTCATACATCAGGCTCAGGGATGTGGTCGCGCGCTTCCTCCTGACTCCCAGGCAGAGCGCTTCCGATCATACTCCTCCCTAGAGTACATTATTCTGGCGGGAACCCCGGCGACGACGGTCTCCGGTGGCACGTCCCTCACGACTACGCTGCCCATCGCGACGACGCTCCTCCTCCCGACAGTCACGCCCGCCAGGATCACGCTCCTTGCGCCTATGACCGCCTCGTCCTCCACGGTGACCCCTATCATTCTGTTGCTGGGTGGATAGGGATCGTTGGTGAACACCGCGGCGGGACCCACGAAGACGTTTCTACCTATCACGGTGAGAGGGGGTATGTACACAAGACCCTGTATCCTGGTCCCGGAGCCTATCTTCACGTCCCTGTCGACGTGCGCTAGGCTCCCTATCATGACGTCGTCGCCTATCTCCACGTTGTCGCCGACGTACGCGTAATGCCATATCTTCACGTTCTTCCCCATCTTCACGTTCTTCCCCACGTGGTTCACGACGCTCATATCATGACACCTCTATCGGAGAGCCGAGCCGCGCGGAACGCTCGGCCGCCTCGGCCAACGCGGTTGTCCTCAACGCATCAGCGCCCGAGACCACCGTCCCACCGGATCCACTTATAGCTTTCATGAAGCCGTCGAGCTCCGCCTTCAGGGGTTCCCAGGTCTGTATCCTGGGCTCCCAGCGACCCTCGTCGTCGTCGAGCGTCAGCCTCATGGCAACGAAGTCAACTGTCGCTATGGAGTCGGAGAACACGACCGTCATGCGCCTCTCCTTCTTCGGCGTTATCCAGTTGGCAGTGATGACGGCCACCTTGGGGCCGTCGAACTCCAGGACCACGACCGCATAGTCCTCCTTTGGGCCGACTATCGTGGAGAGCCTCGCGTAGACGCGGCGGGGCTCCCCGAGGAGCCACCTCGCGGTGTCTATGTCGTGGACGGCGGTGTCGTGCAGTATCCCCACGTCAGATATGTGGACTGGTCTCCTGTTCTCCCTGTGGAACTCCGCGAAGAGGGGGAGCCCGGTCTTGCCGGAGTCCATCATCGACTTGAGCTCCGACACCGCGGGGTTGAAGCGCTCTATGTATCCAGCGGCCAGAATCACGCCGGCACGGGCCGCCGCGTCCACTATCTCCTTAGCCTCCTGGACGTTGGGTGCGATGGGCTTCTCCACGAACACGTGTTTATGCGCATCTATCAGCTTCAGGGCAACCTCCCTGTGCGTTGACGTTGGAGTGGCGATGACCGCCGCGTCGAACTCCTCCTTAGCTATCAGCTCGTCGACCCCGGAGTAACCGTGGACGCCGTAGCGGTCGGAGAACTCCAGAGCCCTTGACGGATTCGTGTCGCAGACCGCCACGAGCGCACCCAGCTCCTTCAGAACGCGCACATGATTCTTGCCCCAGCCCCCGACGCCCACGACGGCTATCCTAGGATTCACGGCGCCGGTTGAATTATGCGCCCAATTAACTTAGCGTCAGTGCATGCGCTCGATCTCCGGACGAGGATAGAGAGCCCTCACGATGAGGCGTCCCTCGAACTTCCGCCTCGACAGCGCCTCCTCGTCCGCCTTTGTGCCCACGAGCACGACATCCTTCCTATCCAGCTGGAGCAGCCTGTCCGACCTCACGAATGTGACGTCCACGAAGGTGGAGGTGAGCAGCTCCCTCACCCTTTCAAAAACCCACAACTCGTCCCCCCTGGCAGAGTCCTCGTCGGGGGTCCAGAGCACGGCTATCCTGGCCCGACTGATCTTCATGCCGCTCTCCCTTATCGCCTCCTTCAGCGAGGACGTGAGTCTACGCATGTACTCGTCGAAGGAGCGCCTGACGAGCGTGTACACGCTGTATGCGGAGCTGCCAGGATCCGCGTTGGCGCCCACCAGGAAGGACTCGAGCGCCCCTGAGAAGGCGTCGCGTAAGTAGCCGACCGGAGGTCCTTGCGCTACCACCCCCCTGATCAGGGCAGGCATCATCGATGACAGCGCATCGTCTATGTGTGCCGCCTCAGCCTCCTCGATGCCCATGACCTCGCCCTTCGTGGCCTCGAGGAGCCACTTCGGGGAATTCCCCTCGCGCACACCGATGTACCTTATTGATCCCCCTGGCTCGATGGGCGCGTATACGTACTCGGGAGCGCTCCCGATCCTGGTGGCTATGAACTCCTCCATCTGCGAGTTCTCTCCATATCCGACCGGCAGTGCGTTTATCACCGTTTTACCCTTGAGGAAGGGAAGCAGTATCTCTAGGTGCGATCTTATTTCCTGAATTCTGGCATCGGGGTCCTCTATAGATTTGTAGCGCGGCGCGAATACCACCTCGGATGATGACGACAGCGCCTGCTCCAGCGAAATCATGGGGGTTAGGGAATCAGGCTGTGGGGCGTGCTTCACGTCAGCTGCGGTGTATGCGGCGCACAGCACTTCATCAATGAAGTAGAGATCTAAGGATCCCAATATGCGGGATGGAAGCCTACGGAGCTCCGATGAAAGGCCGTAGAAAGCTACGCGCCGCGCCATGCCCCGGAGGTAATACCATTGATTATTAATAATGGTATTAGGCTAGAGAGCGCGTCTAGGCCTAACCGGCAAAACCAGCTACGTAGCACAAGTTCCCGGGCTTGACTAGGCGAAATGCCATCAGAGCGGATCTCACCTGGTAGCCGGCTACAAACGCGCCCGCGCCATCAAGCCGAGGATCTGGCCGCAGCTCGTGCAGTGCTCCGGGCGGGATTTGAACCCGCGATCAACGGCTCGAAAGGCCGCCATGCTTGACCGGGCTACACCACCGGAGCGGCTGCGGTAGATGCCGCCCATGAGATTAACATTGCCCTATCTACTATCTCTTGACGACCGCGTAACCCACGTCCTTGAACTCCGGAATCTCCCTGAAGGTCGTGCACAGCTGGCAGAGCAGCGCGTCCAGCTCCTCCTGGCTTTTGTTGCCCTGCGCCAGCGCCGCCGCGAACTGATCTGCCATCTCACTTATCTTGGGGTTATTCTCCAACATTTCTATCCACTTCCCCCTCTTACTCGATAGGTAGAAGCTTATGGACGGCTGCGTTATGCCCAGCAATCTAGCTATATCTGTTTGGGGCAATCCATAGTTGACGGCAAGCCGCCTCGCGACGAGCGATCTGAACGCGGGCAGCGCTACCTTGACCATGACTTCACAGGGGGGATGCAAAGCCCTAGTTGGTCCCTAGGTTCCACTGCGCTATAAGTTGTTTGCGAAAATCGAACGCGGATGCTGGGCCACTGCCGCGATCTTCCCCTCATTTTTTTATACGTGCACCGCCCAGGCTGATCCATGGCCAGCGAGTGGACCGGCGTGGATCGGCGGGCCAAAGACTATGCGCAGATATTCGGTGGGCTGCTGGCGCGCTTGGACTCCGAGGTCTCCACAATCATCGATAGATACTCGGGCAATCCGCTCGTACCAATGCTGGAGTACGCCATGGGCGGCGGGAAGAGGCTCAGGCCGCTCGTAGCGGTGCTCGTCAACGAGTCCATAGGGCCGAGGAATGCCAGTCCCTATCCCGCGTCCATGATACCGGAGCTGCTGCACACGATATCGGTCGTGCACGATGATATAATAGATGAAGAGGTGGCCAGGAGGGGAAGGATGCCCTTCCACAAGGTGTACGGGGTGGGCAGATCGCTCGTGCTCGCCGACTTCGCGTTCTCCATAATATTGGACATCACGTCCTCCTATGGAAGTGATGGCGCAAGCCTTCTTGGCCCCGTCTCCCGGGCTGCCATGATGATGGCCGAAGGAGAGGAGAGGGAACTGGAACTTGTGACTAACGGCAGGGCAACCCGTGACGAGTACTTTGAGGTTATAGGGCTGAAGACCGCCTCGCTGTTTGAGGTCGCCGCGGAGCTGGGCGCACTTCTCTCAGTCAACCCCGAGCTGGCGACCATAGCCTCGTCGTTTGGCTGGCACCTAGGCATGGGGTATCAGATGGCGGACGATCTTGAGGATATGAAGGGAGGTTCCAAGAAGGAGCTAGTTAACCTAGTATCTCCACGGCTCACGGAGGAGGAACTGCTGGATCGCATGCGGCTCGAGTGCACGAAGGCCACGGAAGCGCTCGATGGGCTTCCGCCCGGCCATGCCAGGGATGGACTGACAGCGCTGATAGGGTTCATATTGGGTAGCGAGGGGGAAGGCGCACCCGGCAACGGACCGAGCGCGCCGCGCGCAAGTTCCAGGGGTGTGACTGGCAGCGCGGAATAGCCCGGGGGGGATTCGAACCCCCGTCGCCGGCTCCAAGGGCCAGCATCATTGTCCGCTAGACCACCGGGCTGTCGACCATGTCACATGACTCAAATTTAAACTGTGCAGGACTCAATGACGCCCAGCCCTAGGAGCCCCTGCCGGCCATGTGCAGCACCTCATGCGCAGCGTACCTCGCCGGATCAACCAGTCCGCGGTTGAACGCCTCCGCCCTGGCACGTATGCGGCGCGCATCCTCAACTGCACGGTGCACAAGGTCCACAGCATCCTTCAGGCTTCCCGCCTTGAAAATGAGGCCTCTCCTGACGAGCTCCTGCTCCAGGCGGTACCCGCCCGGGTACGCGCTTATCGTCGGTATCCCCAGGAGAAGTGCCTCCTGGCTCATGGTGCCTCCGAACCCGACGAACGCCAGCGCCCCCTCTAACACATTCGGGCCGAAGAACCCCGGGCCAATCACGCGCACGTTGCTTGATTCCCTTCCTGAATATCTGCTCAGCACAACAACTTCGTAGTCGCGGGATAGCAGCTTGGCGAGCTCGAACGCGTCCTCCCCTGCCCCCCTGTAATAGTACGCCTTAGACTCACCCGCCCTTATGACCACCGAATTCCTCGCGTCCTCCCATGGTTGTCTACTGGGCCACATGTGTCTCCTGCGCAGCCAAGCAACGGGATCTATAGCATGGTACTTTGAGTAGTTCCCGGGGATCACCCCAGCCGTCAACCAGTCCGACTTCCTGATAAGCCAAGGTGAGTAGAGTCCTTTGGCTAGCGGTGCCACCAGCCTCGCCACCGCCACAGAATGGGGCGAGTCGTTGAAGACCAAGAGAGGTATACCGAGGCCATAGGATATCCTGGCGGCTTCCGGGCTCGCGGTGGTAATGGTGACGTCGGGTGCAAAGCTCTTCACTACCTTATAGAGATCTAGCAACCGTTTCAGGCTCGCCTCCAGCTTACCGTCTAAGCTATCGCCCCCGTGCGATCCCACCTTCACCGTCTCGATGCCGAGTCTGTCCTCGAGCGTGTCGAGCTCGTCATATATCCTAGTGGTCAGCAGAACATCGTATCCGCTCCTCCGGAGCTCTTCCTCGATGGCTGCCAGGAATAGGAGCTGTTTAGGCGTCAATGCGTCCAGCCACGCACGCACGCTCATGCTGGCTCCAATCTATCCTAATATAGTTCCTCATGGATCTTCAACGCGCCAGCTGAATCTGCCTGATCGGCCGGCTCCTTCACCGTCTCCGAGTCCTTGAACCGCTCCTCTAGGATGGAACTGAAGACCTCTCAGTCCATAATTCCCTCGGCTCGTTCAGCCGCTCGCCCCCGGAGAATGTCTCCCCGTACAGCCCCTGGCATCCCTTATGTCTCCTTGCGCTGGCCGGTCCGTCAGTTCGCCTGGTTTTTGAAACCCCCTAAACACGTGACATCCTACAACAAATAACTTAGATTTATATCAGAATTATAATAAGAATTCAGAATGTGGTGTTGGAATCGGATCAGATGCGTAAGTTAGGAGCTGTAGCGCTCACTCGCCTCCGGGCATGCCGGACTTTCCCTCTTTGCCGGCGCTTGTGCCCTTGGCGGCTATTATGTCGTCTATCCTCAGCACCATCGATGCGGCCTCCGTGGCGGCCT
>JAGDXL010000023.1 GCA_023256385.1 Nitrososphaerales archaeon | reverse complement strand
GCGGGAGCGAAGGACCCCATCGTGCGCCTAGGAGGGGTTGGAGGAGGCCCAGTGGTGGAGGTGAGCGAGGAGAACTCCCATCCCAGGGACTCCACGGTGCTGGAGGCCGACCACGGGGCGCCGACGATGGAGGACGTGATGAGGCTGAGGAGGAAGGAGAATGAGGGGAGGGCGGAGGAGGCGAAGGAGGCGAAGGAGGGCGGGGACGGGGAGGCGAACGAACGGGGCGGATCCTCGTCGGGATCCCCGGGCGAGGATCCCGCGGGGGCCGGGGTGTCCTCACCCCCACCTCCACCTCCGCCCCAATCCTCGGTCTCGGCCGAGGAGGGGACGAGGGAGAGGGGGATGATGCGAGGACCAGGAGGTCCAGGGACGGCGCCTGGACGAGGGAGAGGAACCTCAGCTACTTCTCCTCGGCTACAAGCTCCACACGAAGGTGGGCGCGGGGACCGGGATGATGGAGGACTACGAGGTGACCCCAGCTCCGGCGAACGTGCACGACAGCCAGGTGGACCTGAGCATACCCGGGGAGCTGTCGATAGGGGACAGGGGATGGGGGTACAGCGGCGCCGTCACGAGGGGGCTGGCGCTGAACACGATCAAGGCCAGCAGGGGACACCCGCTCACCCCTGAGGATCGGGCCCTGAACAGGCGCATATCGAGCATAAGGGCCCACGTGGAGCGCCCCTACGCGTTCATGAGGAGGGTCTTCCACTTCACCCGCACGTTCGTCACAACTGTGCCCAGGGTCAGGTGAAGGCGATGTTCATGTGCACGACCTTCAACCTGATGAGGGCACTCTTCCTGCTCCGGACAAGGCAGGGCCCCTAGCGGACGCCACGCACGGGCGCCCTCCCCCGCGGCGCGGGAGCAAGGGTGGCATCGGATGATATCGATGTCTGCCCAATGGTGCGTAAATGGTATCGATTTTTAGAAATTCCCTATAAATACTCGCAACGCGTTGTAATAGCTTCGTCGACTTAATAGGGGTAGTATTCCTTCGCATTCCCGCCGATTGTCTGATTTCATGTAATGCGCACCACGAGACGGCTAGGTTGAAGAGTATCTTATCCCGCGCGCACACAACATTTCATGCGTTCGTGGCCATCGCTCTGCTAGCCATCTTCCTGCACCGTCAGGGGCAGGCGCAAGTACTTGTCGAACTTGGGAATCCACTCGTGATGAGTCAGCATCATTGGCCGAGGCTCGCTCCTCAACAGCTCCTCCAGGCGCGAAGCCCAGCTACGCGAGAGATTTGAGAATGGTTCGTCAAGGAGTAGAGCCTTTGTGTCGCTTGATAGCGCCACGAGTATTTGGACGAGCTTACGCTCGCCGGTGCTCAGCGCGTTCGTTGGACGATTCCGCGCCCAGCCTAGGTTGAACCTCTCCAGCAGGTCGACCGCGGTTTCACGCCTCCCAGTCATGCGCAGCATCTCATTTACAGTAATCCACCCCGGTAGGACCGGATGGGCCGGCACGTAGGATACGCCGCGTTCATGTATGGGGAGACTGGATATCTCCTGACCGGCAACAGACACGCCACCGTCAGCATCTGCCGCGCCGATTATCCCTAGCAGAATTGTGGTCTTCCCTGAGCCGTTTGGCCCGTAGATAAGTGCCCTCTCTCCATAATCCACTTCCAGGTCGATGGGGCCCACCGCGAAGCCGCCGCGTTTGGCCCTGAAGTTCCTCAGGACTATGCCGCTCAATCCTCGCTTGCGAGGTATGCCAGGAGGGAGAGTATCAGCGTTACCACGAGCAGCGCGGAGGCATACCCGACTGCTGCGCTCAGGCCATATACATCATATTTGTACCAGATCAGCACCGTTGCAGGCTTTACATAGTAGAACAGGGGCGCCATGGACACGGAGTAGGCTAGGATCACGATGGATCCGAATTCGCTTATGGCACGGCCCATGCTGAGCAAGGATATCCTGGCAATGGACCCCAGCGACCCCCTCAGGATCACCGAGTAGAAGATCGATGAGGGCGACATCCCCAGACTCCCCAGGAAGCGCTCCATTTCAAGGTCCGACCTCTCGAAATGCTCCCTCATGGACATCACGTAGATGGGGGCGGACACATAGAACATCGCCAGGATCATCCCCCAGAGCGTGTCGAGGGGATTGAGGGAGCCGAGCAGATAGTGGAGCGGCGACGCCGGTGAGAACATTATCAACAGCATTATGCCGACCACGGTGTGCGGGATTGAGACGGGCGATAGCAGTAGATCGTATAGCGCGCCCTCGCCCCGGATTAACCCCCGGGCAAGCGCGTAGGCCGCGGGTGTCCCCAGCGCGGCGTTTAATGCCGCAGCAATCGATGCCCCCAGCATCGTAAGGCCAAGCGAGGAGATGAACTGCGGGTCCTCGAATGATGAGGCTATCCCCACGGGGCCCGCCGAGTAGAAGAGCACGGCGATCGGGACCGCTACGACCGCTGCCAGCGCGTAGAGTGGCGTCTTAATTGATAGGTCCCGCATAGCTCAACACGCTCGTGTTCACAAGCGCCGAGAGGGGATACGGGACTTGGGAGGCATTTCCGTATAGCAATGGCGTAGCTAGGGGAACTGCGCCGTAACTGCGAAGGAGCGACCTACCTCCCGGGGATATCATGTAGAGCGCCAGCAGGGCAGCCTGGGTTTTGTCCGGATAAGTGTCCGGTATTGTGAAGCAGATGTATATTGGAGCCCCATGAAGGTCGACAACTTCGCCGCCGGACTCTATCTCCACGGAAGAGCGCGCGTAGAACTGGGAATAATTGGCATCGCCCAGGTTGACCTGGGGCGGCAGCAATATGCGCGGAATCCCCTGTTGGATGGCAGAGGACCTGTAGAGCGCTATATCGAAGTCTACTCTGCCAGACTCAAGGTATGAGAACAGCGCGGACCCCATGGGAACCTCGTAGAGCTTTCCGCTGGAGTTCAGCGCGTCGAGCCCCTGAGCATAGTAGCCCGGATCCCCATGTAACCATATGCCGGAAAGCTGGAGCATCATGAGCGCCCTGTAGCCCTCCGGATCCGTGTTGGGATCCGAGGTCCCCACTGTGTAGTTGCCGGAGAGCACTACCGCTAGTATCCTCCCCAATATCTCCTTCTCTGCGCTCAGGTTGCCATCGGAGATTGCGACGTTGAGCGATGAATTCAGCGAGGCGAGCTCCTCGTACGCGGGAGAGGAACGTGAGACGCCTATAACCATCTGGTCGCTCGCTATAGCAACGTACCAGGATGATATGCCGCGCGGATACAGCATGTCCTCAATGACCGCGGGGTCCACGGACAGGAATACTCCGTAGGCCGCTGGCTCCAGGATTATCTGCCTGGCGGCCGCCACTGACCCCATGCCAACCACCGTGCCGCTCACCCCGGAATCCTTCACCACCGAGCTGAGATATGGCGCGTAGAGCGACGCGGCGATTGTCACGACGCCGCCTGGCGCGGGCGATGCCGCACGATATCCCAGCGCGTAGGACGCAATCGATGACGCGACAATGATCGCGAGCACGAATATGACGAACGCCCTGGAGGTATGCATGCCATACCGCTCAATTATGTTGTTTTTATTTTTTACTGTATAAAACGAATATGTTTGAATTGAATGCCATGCTGGGACGCGCTGGGGTTCATGCGTGAAGTTAATAATTTACCTATGAGTTGGGTGCGCGACTTGGAGCCCCGCGCGCGGGATGCCGCCGGATACCTCAGGATGATGGCCATCATAGTCACAATCACGTTCGCCTTCAGGGCCACCAACAGCATGATACCGCCCACCATGTCGTTGATCGCGAAGGATCTTGGATTTGGTGAGTCTGAGATAGGGGCACTTGCCCTCACCTTCATGGGGTGCACATTTATCTCGAGCGCGTTCATAAACGCGAGGCTCCGCTCAGGAAGACGCAGGGCGTTTTTCATGGTGGCTTCCTGGGCATACTCATTAGTATTTCCATTCTTCTACTTCTCAGGGCCCATCACTTTATGGATCCTGGCGGCGCTGGCCGGATTCTCATTGGGATTCGTCATGCCGAACATCATGACTGCGGCCGGTGGGGCGGGGCGCGATAGAAAATCGGTGGAACGCGCGCTTGCGCTGTACACTCTAGCGCTGAGCACCTCGCTCATGGTTAGCCCTTCCCTAGAGGGCCTGATCCTCAGGTACTTCACGCTCAGGGAGGCGTTCCTGCTGTTTGAGCCGATAGCGCTCCTCGTGGGAGCGCTATCCCCGGCGCTGCCCTTCCCGGAGGAAGGCGCTCGGGGCGGCGCACTCGCGCGCGGCGTGCTGAGGAGCCCCGGTTTCGCCGTATCGCTCCTAAATCAGCTCGCATACCAGATACCATTCGCATTCATCGTGACCTTCTCAAGTATTTATGCCGTGCAGCGCTTCTCGGCGACGAACTCCGCGGCGATCTTCCTATACGTCGCATTCTACGCTACCTCCTTCGCCGCCAGGTTCGCGCTGACCGCGCGCCCCGCCGAGAACCTGACGGCGCTTATGATACTGTCGGCAACGCTGACGCTTATGGGGTTGTTCGCGGCATGGGCAGCGCCTTCCATAATAATATATGCCGCAGCGCTAGCGATTCTGGGCATACCACATGGCCTGACTTATACGATAAGCGTCATCTCACTCTCCAGGGTGTTCGACATGAAAACTAGGAACGCCGCAAATAGCTACTTTTCGTCCACTATGATGTTGATAGGGGCTTTCCTGCCAGCATTGCTGGGGATACTGGCAGACCTTATGGGCCTAAGGACGGCAATATTGGTGTTGGTAATACCTGTCGCAATTGTGTTCGCAGCGACGCTGGCGCTGGCCAGGCGCCTGGTCGTTCTCTTAGGATCTTCGTGAGTAGGTGCAGGTTAGGTAGTGCCGGCATGCCCGAGCTATCATACATAGCGGAGTTCGGGCTTCGCGATGTCATCACTCCTGGGTTCATCGGAGCTCTTGCGCAGATGGCATAGTATGTAGAGATGGATCGAAGCCATGTGCAGGATAGCGGCGCACTCCCCGGCCGCCGCTGTGACTTATTTCCAACCCCTTGCAGTTATAACCCCCTTTTCCAATTTTTGACGAGTTGGATATGTGCCGAGGTTTTGGGCGTTACCTCCCCTTGTGGAGGCTATACGGCCCGTGGATGCGCGGCCTCCGGTTATAAGCAACCTCCTCTCGACTTAGAGGAGTGGTGGAAGAAGAGCCGGATTTCCTGGTCATTGAAGATGGGGGAAAGTTCCCGCTATCATACTCGGATCCAGGGGGCCTCAGGGATCACTTGGCCAAGAGGCTCGGCATGGCCCGCATGGCCACGCAGAGGCGCGCGGGGGAACTCGACGCCATCTCCGATGTTAAGAAATCTTTGGAGGAGAAGAGGGGTGGACCCTGGAACGTGTTAGCTGTTATGTTAGAGAGACACGTGCGGCGGCCTGGGCGCCTGGAGATAGTGATCGAGGATGAGGCGGATGCGTTGAGGGTGATCGTCAGCAGGGACGCCGAGAAAGATGTCGCTTCTCTGCTCCTCGATGAGCCGGCCATCTTCCGCCTGGAGGAGCGGGGTAGGAGAATTATGGTGAGACGTGTTGAGAAGTTAGGTGCCGCGTTCCGGTCCAATCCCTTCAGGTCGAGCAGGAGAATTTATGCCGCGTTCATGTCAGATCTCCACTGTAAAGAAGGATCCTGTGAGGGATTGGAGAAATTTGTGCGCCAAGTTCTTGAGGGAGAGCTGGAGCGGGATATCATTAGAAATCTCTCATATTTTGTGATAGGTGGTGATGTGGCTGAATGCGGGTGTGAGGATCCGCGCGATGTGTACAATGAGGTAGGCCGCATATTGGCAAAGCTTCCAGATAATACTGTGAAGGTGATAATCCCGGGGGAATGTGATGCGGCACCTAACATACTACCACAACCATCAATAGAGAGAAGGTTCAGGGGTATCTTGGAAGAAACCCCCAACACGTACTTGGTGGGGAACCCCTCGCTGGTCAGCATGTCAGGAGTTCGGGTCCTGCTCTATCATGGACAAACCGTGCTGAAGACCATGGAGTACCTAGGCGTCGAAAGGCCGGCTTTGGCCATGAGGAGATTACTCTCACTGCGTAGCCTGGTGCCTATATTTGGTATGCACGACTACACGATATTCTCATCGGGCATGGAGGGGCTTGAACTCACGACCATGCCGGATATCTTCTACGCGGGCCATACACATATGGCCGATGCATTGAGATCGGAGAACGTGCTCTTTCTCTCCACGCCGTCGTGGAGTAATAGCCGGGGACCGCGGGTGCCCAATGTGGCCATAGTTAATTTATCGTCAATGGACGTCCTGTGGAGGGGCCCAGTATCATTTGAGGATTGATGATATGAGTTCATCCTCTTGAAGCGCCCTAGAGACGACCTCCCTCGGCACTACGAGCTTTACTCTTTTGGATCTCCCAAATCTACCATTGCTCACAACCGGCGCGTTCACCACACCTAATACATCGAGTTCGCTCAATATGCCACTTATTCTTCTCTGCGTCAGGGGCTCTATCCCCAGACTCCTCGCCATTGAGGTGTAGTTGGAGTAGAGCCTACCCGTATTGATATCCTCTGGTGCCGCGAGGACTGCCGCGAGGATTAATTTACCATGTAGTGGTAGACTTCTGATGACCTCATATGTGCGATCGCGTTCTATGCTCCTCGATGCCTTAGTTATATGATCGGTGTCCACGACGTCGCTACCCTCTCTCTCAGCCAGTTCACCTGCCACCCTCAATAGATCCACTGCCCGCCTAGCGTCTCCATGCTCCGAGGCAGCGAGGGATGCACATAGTTTGACGGCGGATTCGGAGACTACGCCCGGCCGGAATGCGGCCCTTATTCTATCGGTTAGTATCGCTTCTAACTCATCAACTGTGTATGGAGGAAACACCATCTCCTCCTCGGAGAGGCCGCTCAAAACACGTGGATCTAAATACTCTTTAAATTTTAAATCATTTGAAATACCAATTATCGATATGAAGTTGCCGTTTAGGAGCTCATTGTTTACTCTTGTGAATTCATATAATATGTTATCATCATAATTTTTAACAATATAATCAATTTCATCAAGTATTATTATTGTATTTATACTATCTCTCTTCATTTTCTCAAAGATTCTGGACGCAGCCTCGCTGAGGGATAGTCCTGTGAATGGTAGTGATATGTCGAGTTGCGCGCCCAACTCGACCAACATTTTATATTGAGTTGATGCCAATCTTGTGTTGATATAGAGGAATTTTATGTTTAAATTTAATTTTAATACCCTTTCATATAACTTTTTAGTGACATATCTAGCAACTACTGTCTTACCTGTACCAGTTTTGCCATAGAGGAATATGTTGGATGGTTTGTTTCCTCTTAATATTGGTGCCAATATACTACCAAATTGTGATATTTGGTCATCCCTAAATAATATGTGATCTGGGATGTAATCATTACGTAATACATCTCTATTAAGAAATATTGACTTTGAATTAATAGTTCTATTGAATATTTCATCTAAGATGTCATTATTAGGACCCGCCGCCCCCATATTTTCCATTGGAGAAGAGCTGAAGGTCATTACTAATACCAATGTTTCCTCTGTATACCTTTTAAATCATTAAGTAAAGAATAGTAGATAAGGTGTAGCAATAGGACCTATTGGGACGTCCCATGACTCCCATGAAGGCTCCCATTAAATGGTTTCCAGTGGAAATATAGGGGCCCGCCATCACTCAGAACCAACCTCCTCAACGACCTCTATTAACTCATAAATCCATTTTTTACCATGCCGAATTCTCTCCAAAATTCCATCAGATACCATGCGCCCCAAATATGTTGAAATGGTAGTTAGTTTGATATCCTCACCATACATTTCTTTATAAAGATCACGAAGCTGTAGCGATGTAAAATATCCTGTCTTGAAATAAGATCTAATAAGCTCCTTCATTTTTGAGTAATACGTATCCCTCTCCTCACCATACTCCTTCCCCTCACCAGCGGCCTCCACGCCAACCAAAGCCCTCAAATTCTCTATTAAATACTCCAGGCTATGCCCGTCTACCTTACCCTTTATCTCCAAGGTGGTCTCCCTATCATGGATATCTCTAACCACGACTCTTACAAGTTTGACTTTGGGGCGCTCCGCGCTACCGCCTGGCAAGCACGTCACAACGACGAATACCCTCCTATTATTCATTCACATGTGAACTAGTGAACAAGTGAGTCATCCTCCGGTTCATCAAAGGGTTAAGTGGGACACCACACATCTAAGTTATCATATAGTCGGCCCATTTCCAGCCGCTCCAGAGGAAATGGAGGGGTTGCCCTCCAATGGTAGTTCACACTGTGAAGTGCCCATTTCCAGCCGCTCCAGAGGAAATGGAGGGGTTTAGGTCTAATCATAAATTAGATGGTAACTCTGATGGGCGTCTGGAGATGGCGCATCCGAGCTGGAAATCAATGTCTATGAGGCGTGTTAGCACGACGTGGCGCACGCACCGTCCGGAGATCACACCACAATCTTTCGACCACGCTGCGACCTGCTCAGGTGCCATTAACCCGCATTGGAGGGAAACCTTTTAATCCAGTGCCATCATCACTACGTTGGTATGCCGCTCGCGTTCGTGTTGCTTAATGTGGAGCCGGGTAAAGAGGATAAGGTCCTAGAGGAGTTGAAGTCCATACCAGAGATCAAGGAGGCGCACAGAGTCTACGGAGTATACGATACATTGATCAAAATAGAGGCCGATAGCCAGGAGAAGTTGAAGGATATAATAACATGGAGGATACGTAGAATTCCACACGTTAGATCAACGCTGACCATGCTAGCCATCGAGTGATCCATTAAAATTCTAAATTAATATTATAATTTAATACGAACGTCCACAGCGAAGGCGCCGTTTTCATTCACTATTAACGGATTTACATCTAATTCCTTCACATTAAGGTCCACAATCATATTTGAGATCCTGGCGATCGCCCGCGCGGTGGATCCCACGTCATAGCCCCTCTTTCTAGCGGTCAGTGCATCCATAACCTTGCTCTCAGACATTATCTCAAGGGCCTCCTGTTCGGAGATCGGGGAGAGCCCGTAGCTAACACTCCTGAGCACCTCGACGTAGATCCCTCCAAGCCCCACAAGTATAGCAGGCCCAAAGACCTGATCCCTAATTCCACCGACAAAGACCTCCACACCGGCCAGTTGGCGCTGCAGCAGCACCCTCTTTGACATCTTGCTCAGTTCAGCGAAGTAACCCTCCACATCATCTCTCTCCACGTTGAGGCGGACTCCACCTATATCCGTCTTATGGACGGGCTCGTCGGGGGATATCTTCATCACAAGCGGAAATCCAATCCTCTCCGCCTCCTTCATCGCAACGCTGGGATCATCGACAACGGCCCACGGTGGAACCCTGACGCCATAGAGCTCCAACAATTTGAAGGCATCCTCATCCCTCAGGTATTGTTTCCCCTCGATAACATCCATCGCGCCCGGCACGGGGGTAGGTGAGCGTAACTTCAACCGTGGCTCCCGTCTATTAAGATAGCGCGATATTGCCCTCACGGCATCCTCCGAGAACCTGAACGCCGGTACACCGGCGGCATCCAGGATCCTCGCGGCGGCATCCTCGTCCATTCCCATGACCACGCCCACCACCCCCTTTCCCCTCATACGTGATATCGCCCTGGCGACCTCCACACAACTGACCGTTGCCAATGCCTGCACAATCACCAGCTTCGTGCAGTCTAGATCCTGCACTATCCGCAGGGCCTCTGCGTAAAGTTCTGCATCAGCATCCCCACCCAGATCCACCGGGTTCCTCGGCGAGGCGTGAGCCGGCAGCTTCGACCCCAGCTCCGACTGGATTCTCGGCGACATCCTCACAGGGTTCAGCGAGTTTCTCGAGATCTCATCCATGGCCAGTACGCCGTGGCCGCCGGAGTTGGTGATGACGAGCACGTCCCCACGAAGGGGTTCATTTGAATTCACAAGTTTCGCTAGGTTCAGGAGATCACGCAGGTCGTCCACGAACATTCCTCCCACGGATTTCACCGCGGCCCTGAACAATTCGTAGGATCCGGCCAAGCTCCCAGTATGGGTGCCGGCCGCCGCGGCTCCAGCGTTACTCGCGCCTCCTTTCAGGAAGGCCACAGGTTTCCTCCTGGTAACCTCCGGGATCTCCTCAAGAAACCTTGGTCCGTTGGAGACGCCCTCTAGGTAGACGAAGATAGCCTTGGTCTCCGAGTCCTCTCCCAAGAACCTCAGCACGTCCACCTCCGATATGTCCGCCTGATTTCCCAGGCCCACGAAGTAGCTGAGGCCAGTCCCGGTCCTCTGCGCCCATGTCAACATATAGGCCCCCATGCCGCCGGACTGCGCCACTATAGCAATTCCACCATGCTTCACATCGACATACGTGAACGTGGCATTGAACGATGGCGTGACTATCCCCATCGTGTTAGGTCCTAGGAACCTCACACCATTCTTATCTGCCGCGGCCTTCAGTTCCTCCTCCAGGCGCGCCCCAGAATCGCCCATCTCCCTGAACCCTGAGGTGATCACAATGGCCCCCTTCACTCCAGCCTTTCCCGCATTCTCCATCACATCGATGACCGCATCCTTCGGGACGCTGATGATCGCTAGGTCAACCCGCTCCCCGATTTCCGCGAGGCTCCTATGGGCCGGTAATCCCTCGACGGAATCCGCTTTATCGTTCACAGGGTATACCTTCCCAGTGAACGTGGACATGACGTTCCTGAGTATGATATTGCCTACCTTGTTGCGGTCGCGTGAGGCTCCAACCACGGCTATGCTTCCCGGGTAGAAGATCTGCTCTAACACCAGCTATTAGACTGCGATGTTACATAAAAATCTGCGGGGGATGGGATTCGAACCCACGAAGCCCTGCGGCAGCGGATCTTAAGTCTGGGCGGCTCAGCGCCTCCGCCCCCTCTGGACCCACTGGTTTGTCCCCTCGGGCACCCCCGCGCTGGCCAATAAGCGCGATGATGCAAATAAGGCTTAATTTTAGCCCCGACCGTGGGTCCGTCCATGAGGGCGATTATAGTCGGCTATAGGAGGGGCCCCGGTAAGATCTACCAAGACGTTGCGTTGGTGCGCGTCCTGAACTGGGATAGGTCCACCGACCTCAGAGGATGGAACGTGGTGGCGATCGACGCCAAGGGCAATAGATACGAGGGGGTCGTGATCAGAAGACATGGAAACGGCGACGTAGTAAGGGTGCGCTTCAAGCCCAACCTACCCGGCCAGATGATCGGTCACCCGGCGGATATACTGCCCAGTCCAAATATGGAAACTAATTATTCAAAGTGAGGGCCCCTCCACCAAAAGCCTTCGGGGAGTTCTTACTACGGCCCGCCACCCAGCCGCGCGTTTGCCTCGCCATCCATACAGCGTAAGCTTAAATCATGATATCACATGTAGTGGAATGCCCCGTCAGAGAAGCCCGGTGAGCTCCTGGCTGGCGGTGATCCGGCGCCGTCAGAGGCGGGGCACACCATTTATACCAGCGAAGGGATTCGTAGCGCGTCTTGCGCTCATCGCATAGAGATTCGACCGCTGAAATGCGGGCGCGTCTTTTCGACCTAATCCACGCGCTGAACGAAATCGCGTCTTCGGGCGCGGTCGTGCTGGTCGAGGGCAGTCGTGATGAGAAAGCCCTGCGCGCCGCTGGATATCTGGGGCCGCTGATAAAGGTCAAATCCCTCGGTTACCG
Organism: Nitrososphaerales archaeon; assembly: GCA_023256385.1. Classification (GTDB taxonomy): domain Archaea; phylum Thermoproteota; class Nitrososphaeria; order Conexivisphaerales; family Conexivisphaeraceae; genus Conexivisphaera. The sequence continues at coordinate 11,580 of JAGDXL010000023.1, read as the reverse complement.
GGCTAGGAGCTTAGGCGAGACGATCTCCGCCGAGTACAGAAAGGCCGTTTTATTGGTGGACTTCGATCGCGAGGGATCAAAACTGGCCAGATCGATCAGCAGGGAGCTTTCATTCTATGGTGTAGAGGTGGACGCTAACTTCAGGGAAAGCTTTTTTGAAGCGTTCTACGGTGAAGTACGCGAGGTGGAGGCTCTTAGAAGGCTCACAGAGGAGGGATCTGAAGGTGCCGGACTCAAGTGGATATAAATACTTAGTCAAGATGGAGTTCCAAGTGGACGGCCCCGTCGACAAGCCCGACGTTGTGGGGGCCATATTCGGGCAGACTGAGGGGCTCTTTGGTCCCGAGCTCGACCTGAACGAGCTTCAGAGGAACTGGCGCATAGGTAGAATAGAGATAACCCTTCGCCGCTCGGATTCGCGCGCGCTCGGCGAGGTGTATATACCAACTAACACGGATATAGCCGAGGCGGCGCTAATAGCCGCTGCGCTCGAGACGATAGACAAGGTCGGTCCTTATCAGTCGAGGTTCAAATTGAAGGAGATAGAGGATGTCAGGGCAGCGCGCAGGAAGCAGGTGGTGGAGAGGGCCAAGGAGATAATCAAGGAGTGGTCGTCGAAGGCTATAAGTGAGGGCGAGGACGCGCTCAAGGAAGTATACGACGCGCTGAAACCCACCAAACTCGTCTACTACGGCCCTGAACAGCTGCCGGCTGGCCCTGGTATCTACGACTCGGACACGGTGATAGTGGTGGAGGGAAGGGCTGACGTGCTCAACATGCTCAGGGCGGGCATAGAGAACGTGGTGGCAATAGGCGGCGCCAGAGGGGTGCCTGATTCAATCGTGCAGCTCGGCAAGTCGAAGAAGTTGATGGCATTCCTAGACGGTGACAGGGGTGGTGACATGATACTCAGGGATCTACAGTCAAAGGTGGACTTGGTCAAGGTGTTCAGGGCGCCGTCCGGTAGGGAGGTTGAGGAGCTGACCCCTGAGGAGATACGTCGCATAATCAGGGAGGAGGCAGCGCCGCCGCGCCCCGCAGCAGTTCAGCCTCCTCAGCCGCGCGCTCAACTGCCCCCGGACCTGCAACGCGTAGCCACGGAGCTCCTGAAGGACCTCGAGGGATCCCTTGAGGCTGTGCTCCTAGATCAATCGCTGTCGCAGATCTCGAGGGTGCCCGTAAGCAAGCTCTACCAGACCATACAGGACTCCAACGGAATAAGGGCAGTGGTCTTCGACGGCATAGTCACGCAGAGGCTCGTTGACGCGGCAGCCGCCAAGGGCATTGAGTTCCTCATAGGATCCAGGATCGCGGACGGCGTAAAGGCACCGGAGAACCTGAAGGTGGCGACGTTCGCCGATCTGAAGCCGCTGGAGGTACAGGCGGCCGGCGGCCAGTGATGACGTCCTGCGGGTACTGGTGCTATCTGGCTATTTTTCTCCTATCATGGATCTCACTGTACCTTATAGTTCGGCGCAAGCAAGGCTATCTGGAATCCAAAGGGCTGACCCTCGGTCCACTTTACATAATATTTAACATAAGATCGCTTGGAGGAGCACTGGAACGCAGGTTCAGCGGCAGCCGTCGGGCATCAGCCCTGCTGTCGGCATCGCCCATCATAGCCGCCGCCCTCATGGCATATGCACTGTACTTTCTGGCGCGCAATATGTCGCTATATTTCGCCGCCCCGAGCGGTTTCTCCGCGGTGGTGCCGCTGGTGCCCTTCATCACCATCAGGAGTGCGCAGTTGCTGGCGATATTCCTCTCGGCCGTTCCCCTTCTCATAATACCTCACGAGCTATCCCACGCGCTCGCAGCTGCAGCGAGGGGGATAAAGATCAGGGGCGGCGGATTCCTGATCGTCGCGTTTCTGCTGGGGGCGTTCGTGGAGCTCGACGAGGAGCTGTTCAAGAAGGCCTGCTGGCGTCACCGCGCAGTCACAGCCGCCGCCGGTCCCACGGCGAACGCCGTGATAGCAGGCGTGATATTCGCGCTCTTGGTGACGCAGCCTACATCCTATCTATATCTACCGCAATCCGTCACCGCGCCGTTCTACGCACCGGCGGCGGGCGTCATGATAGCTGGGGTCGTGCCAGGATCCCCGGCGCAGAGGATCGGGCTGTCGCAGGGCGACGTCATCCTATCCATCAACGGCACTCCACTCCGCGGCGTAGGCGATCTGGCCGCGCTTAACTTGAGCGCCGGCGAATCGCTGATGTTACAGGTGGAGCGCGCGGGGCACGTGCACACTTACAATGTGAACGTGGCCAATATCTCCGGCAGGGCGATGATCGGCGTCTACCTAGCGAATAACATGGAGCCTAAGCTCCAACTGCCATATCTCGGTGCCTCCGTGGACTACTTCCTGCTGTGGCTGCTGGTGATATCATTCGCGGTCGCGGCGTTCAATATGCTCCCCATGGCGCCGTTCGACGGCGCGATATTCATGGACGCGCTGCTCAGCCCAATAATCAAAGATGATTCAATCAAGCGCGTGATACTTTACACGTTTTACACGATCTCCGCAATTCTCCTAATGGGCAATATAGCGCTGTCGCTGGTCCGTTTCGGCGTGCCCTCATTCTAGTGCAGTGTGCGCGGCGATGCACGGGCCTCAGGCCGGACGGCGCTTCTACCTCACCAGCTTCACATACTCGTATGCCTCTAGGGGTGATTCGAACGCGTAGTTCACCCGGTTGAAGCCGCGCCTGAACTCAGCCACGTCCGCGGCCACGCGCTCCGGTGGCTCGTTTCTGATTATCACCCGGGCGATGAACTCAGCCACGTCCGCCATTTCACCCTCCTTCATGCCGAGCCGCGTCACCTCCTGGACCCCGATCCTTATGCCGCCTGGGTCCTTGTAGGACCTTCCCTCCCTCAGATCGTATGGCAACAGATTACGGTTGACTATGATGTTGCTGTCCTCGAGCCTCTTCTCGACCGACATTCCGCCGCCATTGCGCGTCACGTCCAGCACCACCTGGTGGGATCTAGTGTAGCCCTTGGCCTCCCCGAGGACCTTGAATCCTCTGGACGCCAGCTCCTCGGCCAGTCTTCTGGCGTTTCTGACAACCTGTGACGCGTACTCCCTGCCGAACGCCAGCATCTCCGCGAATGCCACCGCCTTGCCGGCCACGTGATGCAGGTGATGGTTCGACACGTTGCTGGGGAACACCGCCTGTTTTATCTGGTCGGCATATCTCTCCCACGAGAGCACGACCCCTCCCTGAGGCCCTGGGAGCGTCTTGTGGGTGCTCCCCATCATCACGTCGGCCCCCTCCCTGAGTGGATCCTGGAACTCGCCGCCTGCTATCAGGCCGAGCACGTGCGCTCCATCATAGGCGACTTTTATGTCCATTGACCTGAGATAATCGGAAAGCTCCCGCACCGGGTGCGGGAACAGGAAGAGCGAGCCGCCGAACACGACGATCCTCGGCTTCCTGCCCTCGGCCGTCAACTTCTCGATCTTCCTGCGCGCGGCGTCCACGTCCACGTTCATCGATTCCTCGTCGAATGGGAGATACTCAACATCGAGTCCCCTGACGCGGCCCGCGGTGCCGCCCACCCTCTTGGGCCCATATGTTATGTGCCCGCCGTTCGGTATTGCCAGCGAGAGCATGACGTCACCCGGCTCTGTAAACGCGGTGTAAACTGAGAGATTTGCCGTGACGCCCGCTATCGGCCGCACGTCCGCGAACTCCGCGCGGAAGAGCCTCTTGGCTAGATCCACTGCTATTAGCTCCACCTGGTCTATGTACCTGCAGCCCGCGTAGAGCCTCTCACCGGGCCAGCCCTGCGGAGGCGGCGTGGATCTCGCGCCGCCTACTCCGCGTATCTGTTGCCCAGGTCGCTCACCACGGCCTCGCGGACTGCCGGACTGGGAACGTTCTCCGATGCTATGAGCGGTATGCTCCTGGAGAACCACTCGTGATGCTCCCTCAGGAGCTCCAGTACGCGCTCATAGCTCGCCTTGGCGAAATCCCCTGGTTCTGGCATGCTGCGGCCGCGATCGTCGACCGGGAATAAAACTTTGCCGGGAAAGCGTTTATAGAAGCCATGGAATCCCGGTGACGTGAGCAAACGGCGCAGGCAGGCGCCGATGCCGGCGTCCAGCGCGGGCCTGATGGTGTTCTACGAGGAGGACACGTCGAAGATCAAGGTTAGGCCGGAGCTTATAATAGCGCTGTCGATAGGCCTCATAGTGGCATCCATTGCTATACTGGTAATATGATCGGCGCGATCCGCGTTGAACGCTGAGCAGAAGCACACCACCTATTTCACATCAAAGTCGCGCGTCCTCTCATTATCCCTCCGCGGTCCGACATCGGTGGCGCTGGCGCTCCTGACCTCCTTGGTCGCGTATCTCATGGCCTACTCGCTCGCGATGCGTGAGGGGCCGTCGCTCGGCATCCTGATAGCGCTGGGTGGTATCGCGGTGTTCGCGGCGGAGGCCTTTGCCCTGGAGTTCGCGTGGGGCAGGGGGTATCAGTTCATAAGCATCCGCCGCCTCTCGACAGCGTACACCGCATCCAACATAGCGTGGATAGTCGTGCTCATACCCGCTGCTGTCCTGGGCAAACCATCCCTCGCGGTCTACAGCGTCTTTCCCTTCTGGGCCGTCAGAGCATACGTGATAGGCGCCGTGTTCTCGCCGAGGAACCCCCGCGCGCTGTCGGCCTTGCTGTCGACGGCGCTGGCGCCGCTTTACAACCTGATACTGGATGTCCAGAGGATCGGCCTTGAGAGCGTGCTCCCCATGTCGCTCGGCTTCCCCCTGCTGGCCGTCGCGGGCGCATCGCTGGCTCTGCTGGAGCGCGGCCGTGTGAGCGGCCTCGCAATGCTGAGCGCGTTCCTGGAGGCGTGGTCCGGCTCGAACGGCGACCCTCTGGAGTCCCTGATGTCCGAGCTGGGGGATGATGGTCCGGCTCGCGGTTACCTCGTCAGGACGTCCAAGTTCGTATTGGCCGTGCCGTACGTGCATCCCGGTCCCTTCAGGCCCGTGGGAAGCTACAACGTGCCGGGAAGGCTCGCCGGCGAGCTGCGGCGTAACATGTGCGGCGCGGTCCTGCATGGCGCGGTGGATCACAACCGTAACCTGGCGTCAGGCTCCGACACCAGGAAGTTCACCTCTGGGATGGCGCTCGCCGCCCTCGACGGAGGCTTCGAGGGAGGATCCCTCAGCACGGTCGTGACGGCCGCGGGGCGCCACGTTCGCCTCAGGGGGATCTGGATAGGCAGCTCAGCGCTCCTTCTCATAGTCGAGCCGGTGGATGGTCTGGAGGACTATGGCGATGCGGTCGTGGAGCGCGCGGAGGAGCTGGGGAAGAAGTACGGGGTTAAGGTGATATTGGCCGATGCGCACAACAGCCTGGGTCCGGATCCCGGGGAGGAGGAAGTGGCGGAGCTTCTGTCGCTCGCGGAGGAGGTGCTCAGGAAAGGACCGCCCGGCAGCAGGATGGTCAGGTGCGGGTGCGCAAGTCGTCCCGGCGTCATATGGCCCGATATAGGATCGGCTGGCGTCGCGGCGATCGTGCTCGAAGACGACGTCGGCCGCAGGCTTGCAATGATAGTGGCGGACTCAAACAATGCAGTTCCTGGATTCCGCGAGAAGCTCGGCGAGAGGCTGAGGTCGGCGGGATTCAGCGACTACATATTATGTACAACCGATACGCACGAGACTACAGGCATATCTGACGCACGTCGCGGATACTCCGCCCTGGGGGAGGTCGAGGACGGCCTGATGGAAGTCATAGAAGGCGTGGTCCAGGAGGCGCTTGAGCGGCTGGGTCCCTGCGGCGAATCCGGCGCGAAGGAGTTCACTGTGCATGTGAAGTTTGCCGGGGCAGGGTTCCTCGGCACTTCGAGGGACATCACGTCTAGATCCATAAGGATAGCTAAGGCCACAGTTCTGGTCGCGGTCGCGTTCGCGATTGCCGGATACGTTGTGCTTGCCATAATATGAGTGGGCTGCGGCGTTGGGCCGCGCTTGAAACTTTGTAAGGTGGAAAATACGCCCAGTATCCCTGGCTCAGGAGGTGCCGCGGGCGCCACCTCACGAACACACCCTAGAGCTCATCCTCGCGCCAAAAATTCGGCCACCCGTCATACCTAAATAGCGCTTGAGCGCCGCTGATAGCCTGCAATGGAGGAATCCGCGCTCATAATAGTGAGCACCAAGAAACCCGTCATGAACTACGTGACGGCATGCGTGACCGCGTTCAACTCAGGGCACAGGAAGCTCCTGCTCAGGGCGCGGGGTAGATCCATAAGCAGCGCCGTGGACGTCGTGAACCTGCTGAAGTCGGGGTTCCTCTCCGGGCTCAAGGTGGAGCGCGTGGGCGTGGGGAGCGAGGATGTAGATGGAGGTAACGACCCAGTGTCGTTCATAGAGATAGAGATCTCCAGGCCGTAAGGACTCGGTCCCTGAAGGTACGGCGCAGAAATTCAAGGAAGATGGGTTCCTGATATGGTACTTATAGAAATTATAGAAGTGGTCATGTCATTTTACAGGGCTAACGCCCTCTTCCGTGACCTCGTACGCGGTCTCGCCGCTCGCAGCTCTCATCACATGCTCCAAGAACATGGGCTCCGGCAGCGCGCCAATGAACGTGTACGAGTCGTTTATCACTATGTGCGGTACCGACATGACCTCGTATTTCTCGGCCAAGGACGGGAATTCCATGGCCTCCACCATGATGCCCCTTATCCTTGGATTCGCCATGGCGAACATGTGGGCCATTCTGACCGCGCGTGGGCAGTAGGGGCAAGTGGGGGTCACGAAAACCCAGATCTCCATATCCTTGTCCAGCGCCCTGAGCTTCTCTATCGTCGTAGGTGAGAGTCTGGGGGACCCCTTAGACGCATCTAATATATCTTCTATGAGAGCCCCGAACTCGTAACCAGCCGGCATCCCCGAGAACATCATGTAATACGGCGCATCCGGGGAGCGTACCCTCAACGTCGGAGGACCCAGGATCCTATTCGCCTCGAAGACCTCCGGTTCGCTCTCACGGTAGTGCACGGAGTACGTGATGAGTCCGTTTGGCCCTAGCTCCGCCAGCTCCTTCATCAGAACCAGCATCTCGTTGCAGTAGGCGCAGCTATCGTCCCCCGTTAGGAATGCCTCGAGCACAACGGGGCCCTTCAACCTCTCCTTGAAGATATCCCGTATGTATTCCCGCTCCCTGTCCGGTATGAGAGTCACTGCAGACGCCCGTGTCCAGTCCACCTAATAAATTTGACTTGATTTCAGCCGCGACACGATTATATCCCTCAGCTGCGCGTGGTCTACGGGTTGGGGAGAAGGAGAAGGCGCGTCATAAGGAAGCCGCATCGCACGCTTCCCAGGTTCTTCAAGTGCCCCAGATGCGGCAGCGACTCCGTCAGGATAATCAAGAAGGAGGACGAGAACGGGATCAACTACACCGTGGTGTGCGGCCAATGCGGGTTGAGGATGGAGGCGGGCGGCGAAAGCGTGCAGCATAAGGAGCCGATAGACGTCTACAATATGTTCGTTGACGCATTCTACAGGGGAGATATCAAGTGAACGTGGAGAAGCGTCTGTTAGGGGCGAAGGAGGAGGGGCGCGTAGTCGTCTTCGGGCTTGTTGACCCAGCCAAGCCCGGAATCGGCGCGCGCGCCGCAAGGATGGCGGCGGAGGCCGGCGTCGATGCCTTCCTAGTTGGCGGCTCCACGTTCGTGGACCGGGATTCCTTGGACGAAGCAATCGGAAACATAAGATCCCTCTCCAAAGCTCCAGTGATACTCTTCCCCGGGAACGTCAACGGCCTGACGCCGAAGGCCGATGCCGTGCTCTTCACATCATTGCTGAACTCCGAGGATCCATACTACATAATCGGCGCGCAGGTACTGGGAGCTCCGCTCGTGAGGAAGTACGGGCTGGAGGCCATACCGACGGCGTATCTGATCCTACACGGGGATACCGCGGTCTCACACGTGGGCAGGGCACGCGAGCTGCCGCCCGGCAAGCCCGAGCTGGTGGCGATGTATGCTATGGCCGCCGGTATGATCGGCATGAGGTTCCTGTACCTGGAGGGCGGCTCCGGATCCTCGCGGCATGTGGATCCGAAGTCGGTGGCGGCCGCGCGCTCCGCGTATGAGGGATTCCTGATGGTCGGTGGCGGCCTGAGAACTCCTGAGGCGGTATCGGCGGTCACTTCCGCGGGAGCCGATGGAATAGTGCTCGGGACGGCATTTGAGTCCATGGGCGTGGACGAGCTGAAGGCGCTTCTGGAGGCAGCCAGGCGCAGAAGGACCTGATGATGCCGCCTGAGATTTCGGAGGACGCCCTGGAGCTCAGGAGTAGGCTGGATCCAGCCGCGCCCCTGATTCCCACGATATATGAGTCCGCCGCGGATATGTTGCCATTTCGGGCCAGGGGCGTCCTCGGCCTCCCGCCCGAGGGCGTGGCGGCGGAGCTCGTCAGAATGGTGCTCGAGGGCTCCCTGACCCCCCTGGAATACGCCCATTCAGCGCTGCTCATATCATCGGGGTTCTCGGTCGATCCGCGCGCCACGTTGACCGGCGTGGACGTCCGCGACGGCGCCCTCACGGTTCACGTCTCGGCGCCCTCACGGGGCATCTCCAGGCGCGCTTTGATGCGCTTCGTGTATCTCATGAACGCGCTTGCGGATGGAATTAAAGCCGAATGGACGGCCGATCCCGGCTACATCGAGGAAGTGTCTAGGAGCCTGCTCTTGGTCTGCGGGGGATTCGACCGCGCCGCGCTGGGCGCCCTCCTCAGATCGCTGAAGTTCAGGCTGGAGCCGGATGCGCACGATGGGCACGCCTTGGCATCGTTCCTATGCAGGGTCCTCAGGCGCGATTCCAGCGCAATTATTCGCATGTCGCTTCCAGGCAGCTCCTTCTCCGTGTCATGCGTGGATCTGGGCGTGGATGGGGCGGTATTTTTCAGCAGTGAACTCCCGAAGGCTGTGAACTATTTGATAGGCTCGGGGGACATCGTCGAGCTGGTCTCAGGTACGGTGGCTAGAAGGCGGGCCTTGATGCTGAGGGGCCTCCCGGGACCGGAAATGGGCCCATCCGGGCCCAGATCCCTCGGCGCCCTCGCGCTCGACTGCTCGGACAAGTTACTGCCGAGGATCTCCGGGGGGCTTACCATGGTCCGCATTCGCCCCGGCGCGTATCCCGTTAATCCGTCCACCGGCGCGCACGTGTTATTTCCAGCCGTAGAGGACGAGTACGTGGATCTGAACGTGCGCGTCTGCCCCGTGTGCAGCACAGTCACCTATTCCACTAGATGCCCATCATGCGGCGCCATCACGGAGCCCGCGAGAATGTGCCCCTCTTGCAGGAGCGTCACCAAGTCGGAGATCTGTGAGAGATGCGGTACACCCACCGTAAGCACGAGGCGCTTTCGCATAAGTTTCTCGAAGGAGATCTCCCGCTTCAGGAGAGCCGAGGGGCTCATCGGCGAGGCGGAATTCCCCGGCGGCGCGCACGAGGACCTGATGAAGGGGCTCCTGCGCTCCAGATATGGCCTGAGGGTTCACTGCGACGGCACGACCCGCGCCGCCGCGGTACTCTTGAGGGCTAGGAGCGTCGACGGTTGTTCCCTAATGCTGCCCTTCAAATCCGCCCGGGCGCTATTCGAAATCAGCAGGTTCGTCGACGAAGTGTCGTCCAAGATATTCTCGCGCAGCCCGCCCTACGAGTTATCTAGCTATCGCGACCTAAAGGGCCGGGACGTGATCGTGCTGGAGAAGGGCGGCAACGTGGGCCATGTGGCCAAGGTGTCGGGATTCGTCGACGCACCTGTGGGGTTCTCCGGCGGGTCTCTACCACATGGCGTCGTCTCGCTGATATTGCCGCAGGACTTGGCATGGAACGCGTCGTACGAGCTGGCCAGAGCAAGGGCAGTTAGATGCCGCTGGGGTGTTCCTACGGCGCTGGTCGGCTGCGAATCGAGCGGCGAGGAGGTGCAGATTCCGAACCTAGTCCTCGCGGAGTCGGGCATGACGTCAGGGGCCACAAGTGCAGAAGCGCGCGCAGTCCTCCAGCGCGTTCTGGAGCGCAACTTGTCAATTCTATCATCGCTGGGCGCCAAGAGTTCCAAGGAGGTGTGCATTGAGGTGAGGAATGCGCTGGAAGATCTCATCAGGCTCTACGCGTCGCCGGAGGTCGTATGCGAGTCATGCGGCAGGAAATTCCGCAGACCCACCATGACGGGCCTCTGTCCTTACTGTGGAGGGCGGCTCAGATCCACCGCCGAGGAGCCGGACTTGGAATCGCTCCGCGCGCTGTCGGACGCGGTGGATGGAATCTGCGGTCCATCCGCATCTATAACCATCGACAGGTTGGTGACTAAGGAGAGACAGGCACGCCTGACCGATTTTGCCTAGTCGCAAAGAATCCCGGTCCTTCATGGTCGCAAATACCTCGGGATTTTCGCGCTCACGCCCCTCAGCAGATGGTCCGGAGGGATTCCGCCCATCAGATCTTGCACGCATGACTATTCCTAGGCAGGATTGGCCCGCCATACGCCCGAAGATCGCCCTTTGCTGGGAAATCGGAAAAATGGCCAAATACGTCGGCCCATCCCCGTTTTCATGTGGAACACTGTGACCTATGTGGTAACCCTCCAACGCACCTGATAAAGCGCTCCGGTCGCCAGCTCTGCGACAGGCACTACATATCCTATGTGGAGCGCAAGGTAGCGAGGACCATCTCCAAGTATGAGATGCTCAGACCAAGGGAGAGAATAGGGATCGCCGTCTCGGGAGGTAAGGATAGCATGTCGCTGCTCGACATACTTCACAGGATGGCGCCACGCCACGGGTCAGAACTTGTGGCGCTCGTGGTCCACGAGGGAATCGGAGGTCACGTGGAGATGTCGCACGTGCTGGCGGAGGAGTACTCCAGGGAACTTGGGATCGAGGTGCGCTCGATCTCCTTTCAGGAGCTCTTCGGCTACACGCTGGCGGAACTGGTGAACCGTTCACGTGGCTCATCTTCTGCATGTGCCATCTGCGGCCCGCTGCGTCGCCGCGCAATCGACGTGCTTGCCAAGGAGGCAGGGGTTGACGTCGTGGCGACCGGCCACCACATGGATGATTTCCTGCAGACGTTCATCATCGGCATGCTGGAGGGCGACCTCAAGAGGATAGGATGGATGCATCCGGGGCCGAAGCCAAATCCCGAGGGAAGGGTCAGAAGGGTGCAACCGCTGGTTGAGCTCTACGAGGAAGAGGTTCTCGAGTACGCTAAGGCGCGCGAGCTGCCATTCTACGGCTGCGACTGCCCCTACAGGAAGTATGGTATCCGCGTCCGCGTGAAGTCCTTTCTGAGGGAGATTGAAGCGAAAAGCCCGGGCGCTAAGGAGATAATGTTCAGGTCCGCGCTGGCGCTCTCGAGGGCAGCGGCACATGAAATCGGCGCGCCACCGGAGTATCGCAGGTGTAGATACTGCGGGTGGCCATCCACATCAGATGTGTGCAATACATGCGCCACCTTGATGTCAATCATCGAGGAACCGATAAATATCGGGCGCGCGGCCTTTAATCCAGGGGCGCGGGTAGGGCCGGGGGGCCAGCCGTCCCC
>JAGDXL010000010.1:14986-24800 GCA_023256385.1 Nitrososphaerales archaeon | reverse complement strand
GCTGCTCGGTAATATCGCTAGACGGTCTGTCGTCGCTCGCCTCCCGCACTGCGTTCTTCTACAGGCTCCTCAGGCCGGAGGTGCTCATGATACGCAGGGAGCTCTTGGCACCCCTGCGCGCCAAGCTGGGAGGCTCCACCCTGAGCTCCGTGATAGTGGCATCTCCCGAGCCTGCGCCGGTGGACGTCCCCGGTGCTTCGTCAGTCCGCACGCTCTACGTGCTCGACGATGCCCTCTTCATGGCCATGATGCACGGGGATCACGCGATGTATCCCGGTGATCTCTACGAGTCCAGGTGCGACGGAGGGAACATCTCGGTCAGGCCGCGGTTCGCGCCTCAGCTGGAGTTCACGCCCACCGCTATACGCTGCACAAAGCAGGAGGTGTCCGCGATATGATGCCCGGCGGCGACTACTATTCGAGCGTCGAGACCATGCCCTACAGGGAGCTCGAGGAGATCCAGCTGAGGAAGCTGAAGGCTATAGTGCGTCACGCATACGAGAACTCCCAGTTCTACCGCAGGAGATGGAAGGATGCCGGGGTGACGCCTGACGACATCAACAGCGTCGATGATTTCCGGAGGAAGATACCGACGTACACTAAGGACGACCTGAGAAGGGAGCTGTCCGGCGAGAACGTGGACTACCTGATGGGTGCAGCACAGCCTATTTCGCTCTACTCGCTCACCTCCGGCACCACCGGGGTCAACACGCTTCTGGCGTTGAACTATGGATTCATGGACGAGATCGTGGAGCAGCTGTTCATGCGCCAGTTCTGGATGGCGAAGCTCAGGCCGGGCATGAGTGCCTTCCAAGTCTTGGCGGGCTGGCACTTCCTGGGATTGGTGACCAACATGGTCTTCTCGCGCATGGGTGTGAGGGCCGTGGCTCCCTGGGGCACGTCGATCCACGACTATGTGGGGAACTTCGTGGACGCGATGATCGACAGGAGGCCCGAGTACTTCGTGGGGATGCCCTGGATGGTGGATGCCATGGTTGAGGAGGGCAGGAGGCGTGGCTTGGAGCCACGTGAGATCTTCAAAGGGGTCAGATATTTACACTTGGCCGGGGAACCGATGACGCCCGGCATGGTGGAGAAGATGATGAATGAGACCGGCGTCGAGGACGTGTTCAATGCGGGCGGCACCGCCGACGGTATATGGGGGAGCTCCGACTGCGAACATCATCACGGGATACACGTGTGGATGGACGTGAACTTCCTGGAGGTCGTCGATCCCAAGACCGGCGAGCCTCTCGACTACGGCGAGAGGGGAAGGTGGATATCCACCTTGCTCATACCCGGCGGTCCGACCGTCATCAGGTACGTCGGCGACGATCTCGTGAAGGTGGAGAAGGAGAGGTGCGAGTGCGGGAGGACGCACTACTCCGTCCAGATGTACGACAGGCTGGGCAACTCCTTCCTGAAGGGAGGAAGATATCTGACTCCCTACGACGTCTCGCTGGCAATAGAGGAGGTCTGTGGACACAGGCTCTTCACGGTTCTGGAGCCCGAGTTGTCCGGGGATCGCCTGAGGCTGCTCATAGCCAAGAGTGGTGATGGAGATCCCTGCATGGGCGCCTCAGACGAGATAGATGAGGCGTTCCGTAGGAGGCTGGGAGTCGGAGCAGACGTCACCTGGGTGAGCCTCAGGGAGCTACCATTCTCCCACAGGAAGTTGATTAGGGTGTACCGTGAGATGGAGGGAGGTGATGTGGCATGACGATGAGCTTTCCACTTCTGCTGACGGCGCTGACGCTGAGGGTCTTCTTCCTGGTTCTGTTCACTGGAGCATACATATGGCTCTCCGCGGCGTTCCTGACGGGCATAAACAGGGTTCCACCTCCGCAGAGGGCTAAGGTCACGAGGGCCGTGACTTCGCGCATGCTCATCGTGACGTGGATATTCCTCCTGTTCGCGATAATAGGCGGCGCGCTGACCGCATACGTTACGGAGCCGGGCCTGATAGCGGAGGCCACCAATATCTCAGCGCTGACCGCAGTGCTCAGCACGCCGCACGGAGTGATACTGGCCCTAGAGGTAGTGGTGACCCTACTGATGGTCGTGGTCAACGCGGTGATGCAGTTCGTCTACCTGCCGCGCATGTCCGTGCCGATAGAGGAGCTTGAGTCGCCGAACAAGGGACTCAAGTGGCTGAGCTCGAGGAACACATCGCGGGCTCTCCGCGCGATAAGGGCAGTATCGTACCTCAGCCTGACGAACATAGTCATCGGCGTGATAGCGATCGCGCTGGGAGTGTTGTACTCCCACATTTGATTTATTTATTATATATTTTTGTTTTTGTTTCTATTTTATAACCGATTTCACTATCTCCAAGAATTCCTCATCCGTCAGGTTCGATTTCTTCTCCTCCGCGCGCGTCTTCACCTTCTCCAATATCTCCTCCATCTGCTCATTCGTGGCGCTGATTCCCAGCTCGCCGAGCTTCCACTCTATGGTGTGCAGACCGGATTTCTTCCCCAGGAACACGCCGTGCCTGTTGCCCACCATCTCCGGCAGGTACGACTCAGATCCCAGGTGGTACTTCACCCATCCGGCTATCGAGATCCCGGCCTCCCTCGTGAAGACCCTGTCGCCCACCACCGGCTTGTTCTGCGCCAACCTCACGCCGCTGTAGCGCTGCACCACCTCGGAGAGCTCCTTGAGTGCCTCGAACTTCACGTTGACCTTGACGCCGTAGAGCAGCCTCAGTGCCAGCGCCACCTCCTCGAAGCTGGCGTTTCCCGCCCTCTCGCCCAGTCCGTTGACCGAGGTGTGGACGACCGAAGCGCCGTTGGCCAGCCCCGATATGGCGGTCGCCACGGCGAGCCCGAAGTCGTTGTGAGTGTGGACCTCCAGCGTCTGTGGGATGGAGCGCCGGATGATCGACACCAGTTTTCCGTACGCCTCCGGAGACGTGCAGCCGAACGTGTCCGCCAGGACCACCGAGTCATGGTGGGCCGCAGCATCGACCTCCCTGAATAGCCTGACCAGGAACTCCGGATCCGCCCTGGTGGTGTCAACACCGAAGAGCGCGACCCAGAGGCCGTGCTCCTTGGCGTATCCCACCACGTCTATGGATTTCTCCACGACTTGGTCATATGTCCAGCCGAACTGCCTCAGCTTCGGGATTCCCACAGGCGCCTCCGTTATCACGCCTGAGACATCCGCCCTGAGCGCAGCGTCCACGTCCTCCCTGAGCATCCTGGAGAACGCTATCACCTTCGCCCTAAGTCCCAGATGCGCTATCTCGCGGACCGCCTCGAAGTCCTCCCTGGACACGACTGGCATACCCGCCTCTATCCTCTGGACCCCGACCTCATCCAGCCTCCTAGCTATCTCCACTTTCTCATTCTTCCTGAAGACCACCCCCGGCGTCTGCTCGCCATCCCTCAGCGTCACGTCGTGGAACACTACCTCGTCCGGGAAGTGGAGGCGCGACAGCACCTCACGGTCATAGTTGAAGTGGCTCACCCAGTACTTGTCCGAGACCCACCTGCCACTTTCGAATGATTCGCCATCTAGGTCGAACCCATCCGTGCGCACGGCCTCTCGGAGAACATCAAGCAAGATAACCTTTCCGTCATCTGAACACGAACCAGGTTCCCAGTGCGCGCGCACACACCACTCCCTCGGAGTCCACTATCTCCCCCTCCACGACGGCCGTATTCGTTCCGATGTGGATCACCCTTCCCGTTACCCTGAATGGATCCCTGAGAAGCGGTTTAATGAAGTTCACCTTCAGCTCCAGTGTGGACTGTTCGCGGCCCGTGTTGACGCTCATGACCGCAAGGCCGCACGTGGTATCGAGCGCTGTCATCACAACTCCGCCGTGCACGTGCGGCCTCCCGCGCCTTCCGGATGCCATGTGACTGAAGGGGAATTCGAGTTGTGCATATCCATCGCCCACCTCGGTCACCCTGAAGCCGAGTGCCTCGTAGAGGCCGGTCTCCTCGGAGAAGGATCTGTTGATCTCGTCCACCACATTTCTCCCCTCCGATCTCCAGAGCTCGAAGAGCTGCCTGAAGCCCCCAGCCGCCCTGACGTCGTCGTCGAACATTGAAATCCCAGCTGTGCATGTGCAGAAATAAGTGTTACCGGAGCTCTAATTACATGACGGGGTCTGACGTGCCTCGAGCCTGAAAATGTTATCTAGAGGACGTTGTGGAATCGATTCAAATGTTCTTCGAGGACTTCGAGTTGGGGCGCGAGTATACGACCTATGGCAGGACCCTCACCGATGCTGACGTGGTGATATTCGCATCCATGACCGGCGCGGTGAACCCGCTGTTCTTGGATGAGGAGTACGCCAAGCGCACGCGGTTCGGGGGCAGGATAGCGCCCGGCCTTCTGACGATGAGCACCGTGCTCGGGCTCATCTATCAGCTTCCACAGGGATTCTTTACCGAGGGTTTCGTGGCGCTCGTCGAGGCGCGTGGCTCCTTCCTGGCTTCCGTGAAGCCGGGCGACACTATAAGCTCACGGGTCAAGGTATCCGATAAGAAGGAAGTCGGCGGGGGAAGGGGCTTGGTCACGCTATCCTTCCAGGCGTTCAACCAAGGAGGACGGAAGGTATCAGAGGGGGAGTTCCGCATAATGGTCTCGACGCGTCCGCGCGAGAGCCCTTCAGCGTAGTGGACGTCGCCCCGGATCATTCGTGGGTCTTCCGGTAAACATTAAAATTCTCGATCCTCCAGCCTCATCATAATGAGGTTAGTGACCTATCGCAATCCCTACACCATGGAGGACAGATCGGGGTTATTGTACGCAGATCAGGTCTTGGACCTGAATTCGTCGTATGCGGCGATCCTCTACAGGGAGGGAATAACGGAGGGCGCCTACAGGATCGCGGATGGACTGCTCCCGACGAGCACTATAGACGTGCTCAGGGGTGGTCGGCGCTCACTCGACGCGGCTCGTGAGGTGCTGGAGTTCGCTTCCAAGATGATAGATTCAGGAAAGACGGTCGAGGGCCCGCGCGGCGAGAGGGCCTCCTTCCGCGCCGGAGAGGTGAAGCTGAGGGCTCCGCTCAGGCCTGGCAAGATAATACACACAGCGGGCAACTTCAGGGAGCACGCGAAGGAGGCCCAGAAGGCCGGCTGGGAGTTTCCAATACCTCAGTGGATATCATTCCTCAAGAACCCCGACGCGGTGGTGGGGCCGGAGGATCCAGTCATCTATCCCAGCTACACGAAGGAGCTGGACTATGAGCTCGAGATGGGGATAATAATAGGAAAGAAATGCAAGGAGGTTACTCCGGAGGAGGCTGCAGACTGCATAGCGGGCTACACGGTCTTCAACGACATAACCGCGAGGGATATTCAGAGGATAGAGATGAAGAACGGCCTGCTGAACCTTGGCAAGAACATGGACACGTTCGCCATACTTGGGCCGTGCATAGCGCTGAGGGACGAGGTACCGGATCCTCATAACCTTAAGATGGAGTTCAGGGTCAATGGCGAGCCCAGGCAGCAGTCCGGCACGTGGAACCTCTCGGTTAAGGTGCACGAGATAGTATCACGGTACTCCGTGGTGACGCTCTATCCGGGGGACATGATCTCGACCGGCACCGTCTCCGGCGTCGCCGCCTTCAGGGAGGATCCATTCAAGTACTACCTGAAACCTGGCGACGTCATAGAATCAGAGATAGAGAGAATAGGCGTCGTCAGGAACACCGTGGTGGCTGGTCCGCCCGGAAGGATAAAGCCGCCGGTCAGCGAGTCCCAGTAATCTAACGCTTCAAATTAAAAATGGTCTATTATATTAATTATTATTTATATAAAATGTACGCACCGTTGTGCTAATCAGCTAGGTTTCATACGTACATCTTCTGAGCAACTGCTGCGTGCATGGATCTGAGCGTCCCTCCGTCTAATGGCGGCGAAGTTTTAATTCTTATATCGTTCCGTGGTGCAGCTTCCATGATGAATTCCCTCAATGCATTTCTGAAATCCGCCGCCGAGATGAAAATGTACGACCTCAGTCAGTATTACTTCAACGGCATGCCGGTTCATCCCGAGGATCCTCCGTTCCACATGTGGATCTACCGGTATCATGAGAACACGGTCAAAATGTTCGATAAAATAGTTCCAGGCCTGGGCTTCGCGGACTCCATGGAGATAATAGTGACGAGCATGCACGCTGGAACTCACTTCGATGCCTTCTGCCACATGTCGAGGAACGGAATGCTTAAGGATGGCGTGAGGGCAGCCGACATAGAGAGGTTCGATGGATACACCAAGTACGGCGTAGATGAGGCTCCCATATTCGCCAGGAGGGGCGTCCTCATAGACGTCCCCGCGTCGAAGGGCCTCGATATACTTCCTGAGCGCTACGCCATAACCCCGGACGACCTGGAGGCTGCTCTCAAATGGGAGGGCCAGGAAGTAATGAAGGGCGACGTCGTGCTCATAAGGACCGGGTACTCAAGGTTCTTCCAGAGCGATCCCGACGCATATCTGCACAAATTCGCGGGGATGTCCCCGGAGGCCACCCGTTGGATAGCCGCGAAGGGACCGGGCCTCGTCGGCATAGATAATGTTGCGTTCGGCGTGCCCAAACCCTTCGAGCAGCATCTGATACTGCTCGTCGACAACGGAATACATCTCATGAAGAGCCTCTACTTAGAGGAGCTGGCCAAGGATAAACAGTATCAGTCATTCGTCGTCGTGGCGCCGCTGAAGATCAAGGGAGCTACCGGCAGCCTGATCAGGCCATTCGCTCTGGCTCCCCGCAGATGAGGCTGAGGCGGCGCCTCTACCTATTTATTATGCAATTGATATGCAGTGGTATGTATTAATAATATTTTTATAGCGCAGATACTGCTCACTCACGCAGTGAGCTGGCAGGGCGGCGTATTGCAGGAGCTGGACATCAGCAAACTTCGTCCGATGGACCTCCCCTTCCATGGGCGCCAGGATGGAGTGGAGGAGCTGGCATCCTCGATAGCCGACAAGGGGCTCCTACATCCATTGGTAGTGAGGCCCAAGGACGGATATTATGAGGTGGTGGCCGGTAACAGGCGGCTTGCAGCCCTGAGGATGCTCGGCAGGAGGAAGGCCCCATGCCTGGTCGTCGACATGGACGACAAATCGGCCTACGAGCTGGCGCTCGTGGAGAATCTCCAGAGGAGGAACCTGAATCCGATCGAGGAGGCCATGGCCTTCAAGGCCTACATAGAGATGTACGGTTACGGATCTGAGAGCGAGCTCGCCAGGAGGATAGGGAAGAGCCAGGAATACGTCAGTAGGAGGCTCCAGCTCCTCAGGCTGCCGCAGAAGGTGCAGGAAGAAGTCATGCGCCGGCGCATAGCCCCCAGCATCGCAGCCGAGCTGGCTACCATAGACGATCCCAGGAAAATAGAGGAGCTGGCGGGCGTCATAGTGGAGAAGGGCCTGAGGCGCGAGCACGTGAGGCGCGCGATAAGGGAGGAGAAGGGCACCTGGAGGGTGGACGATCCGTATGATCGCAGGCGGCGGCTCGTGGACCGCGTCATGAACAAGTGCATCACGTCGCTCAAGGTGGCGCTCGTGAACATGGATGATGCCATAGAGGACGTGAAGGACGACTGGTTGCTCTACGAGATGCTGATGGAGCACCGCTCGCGCCTCCATGCGCAGATAGATGACCTCATAAGGCTGAGGAAGCACGTCATGGAGATGGACGAGGTCACGGCGTAGCGCGCTCGGACGCAATATACAATATATTACACCTCACATATAGCTTGCGCAATGAGTTGGGGATCGCTCGAGGAAGTTCCCGAGGAGGTATCGCCCGAGGTCCACAGGAGGAACACGACGCCTCCCTGCAACAGGTTCGCGAACCAGAAGGTGCTGGTGACGGGTGCCGGCCGCGGCCTCGGCAGCAGGATCGCGGTCGCGTTCGCCAGGGATGGCGCCGACGTCGCGGTGCACTATAACACATCCGCCGAGGGCGCCGAGAAGGTGGCGGAGGAGATAAGGGGGATGGGCAGGGACTCGTTCACCGTGCAGGCGGACGTTGCGAAGTGGGATGACGTCAGGAGGATGGCGGATGAGATCTGGAGGAGGTGGGGTAGATTGGACATACTCGTGCACCAGGTCGGCGAGATGGTGACCGGCCAGATGAGCTGGAGGGAGATGAAGACGGAGGCGGAGGTCAGGAAGGCAATAGATGTGGATGCGCTGGGCAGCCTCCTGGTTATACATGAGGTGGGGCGCAGGATGTACGATCTGCAGAAGTACGGATCGATAGTAGCGATGGCCTCCAACGTGTTGACGACAGGCAGCCCGAGGGCTCCGCAGTACGCTGCAGGAAAGTTCGGCGTCATAGGCGTCGTGAAGTCCTACGCGAACGCCTTCGCCCCATGGGTGCGCGTCAACGCGGTGGCACCGGGCTACATAGAGACCGAGGCCACAAAGGCGAGGCCGGATTGGCCCAAGAGGAAGAAGTTCGTGCTGCAAAGCACGCCGCTGAAGAGGATATGTCAGATAGAGGACGTGATTCCCGTCATAATGTTCCTGGCATCCGGTGACTCGGGCTTTATAACCGGGCACACGATATACATCGACGGCGGCTTCACCATGCCGCACTGAAACCAGCTGAGCGACATCAACTTCCTTTCCATAGCGGCTTTCTCTTCTCGAGGAATGCCCTCACGCCCTCCTTCTGGTCCTCGGTTGAGAAGCACCTGGCGAAAAGATCAGATTCCGTGCTCATGCCGTCCTCGAAGGGCCTCTGGAAGCTCGCGTTCACCGCGCGCTTGGCGAAGGATATTATCAACGGGCTCTTGGACCTAATGTCCTCCAGATATTGTCCCACGACGTTCATGAGATCCTTCCTCGGGACTGCCCTGTTGACGATCCCGAGCGCCTCCGCGTCCTTCGCGGTCACCGGCCTTCCCGAGAAGATCATCTCCTTGGCCCTCTTCACGCCCACATGCCTGGGAAGCCTCTGCGTGCCCCCCGCTCCCGGTATGAGCCCCACATTCGTCTCGGTCTGCCCCAGGAGAGCATCCTCAACTGCCACCGCTATGTCGCTCGCCAGCACTAGCTCGAGCCCTCCGCCGAACGCATGTCCGTTGACCGCGGCTATCACAGGCTTCGACAGATTCTCTATTCTGTCCACGAGCCCCTTGGTCAGCACGAGATAGGAGCGTGCATCATCCTCGCGCATCGTCAGGAACATCTTGAGGTCCGCACCCGCGCAGAAAGATTTGTCCCCCGCCCCTGTTATCACCACTGCGAAAACCGCGGGATCCCTCTCCGCCGCGTCTAGTGCGCTCATCATCTCCTCCTTTGTGCTGACGTCTAGTGCGTTCCTCACGTCCGGCCTGTTTATCGTTATCCAGGCAACTCCATCCCTCACATCGTAGATGATGTTCGAGTAGTTCATCACGGGTGCTGAGGCCCCGGGAGGATATGGGGGTTTCCATCGCGCCAGGGGCTTCAGATTTTTATATCACGCCCCGGAACGTCAACCAGAATGCCTGTACAGGCGGTCGAGCAGGTCGAGCTCTCTAAATATAAGTGGATCGGCGCCTCCATAAAGAGGAAGGAGGACTCGGAGCTCATAAGGGGAAAGGGAACGTATACCGATGACGTAAAGCTGCCGGGCACTGTTTACGTGGCGTTCGTCAGGAGCCCCTACGCACATGCTAGGATAAAGAGCATAGACGTGTCCAAGGCGCTGAGCCATCCTAAGGTGGTCGGAATACTGACCCCGGAGGAGGCGGTCCCCCTGCACTCCTGGATGGAGCTCCCGGGGATGCGCCAGGTCCCCCGCACCTCCCTCGCGGTCGGAAAGGTCCGGTTCCAGGGGGAGCCCGTCGTCGCGATAG
>JAGDXL010000010.1:1389-14976 GCA_023256385.1 Nitrososphaerales archaeon | reverse complement strand
TACGCGGCAGAGGATGCAGCTCAGCTGGTCGAGGTCGAGTATGAGCCCCTGCCGGTCGTAGTGGACGCGGAGAAGGCCCTGGAGCCCGGGGCACCTCTGCTCTACGAGGAGTGGGGCGACAACCTGATCTATCACGGGGACGCGAAGTTCGGGGACGTGGAGGGCGCGTTCGCCCGCGCCGACCTCGTAGTCGAGGGAACGCTCGTGAGCAATAGGCACTCGCCGACCCCCATGGAGCCCCGCGCGATAACTGCCCACTACGATCCGGTGAAGGGCATGTTCACGATATGGGTCACCACGCAGTTCCCGCACGTCTTCAAGACTTACATATCGCAGGTGCTCAAGTTCCCCGAGGACAAGATAAGGGTTATCGCGAAGAGGGTGGGAGGCGGTTACGGCCCCAAGTCGCACGTGTATCCGGACGACGTGGCCGTGCTTCAGCTGGCGCTCAAGCTTAAGAGGCCGGTCAAGTGGGTCGAGACTAGGACGGAGAATCTGCAGGTCACGGGCCATGCCAGGGACTGGAAGATATACTACAGGGGCGCCTTCTCTAGGGACGGGAAGGTACTCGCGGTCAGCATAAAGGGGATAGCGGACTTCGGCGTCTACGGTCCATTCTGGACCGAGATACAGCCCGCGCTCGTCGCGCAGGCACAGGCCCCTGGTCCCTACAAGATGCAGGGCTACGAGTTCGACCTCTACTGCGTCACCACGAACAAGGCGCCCTACGCCGCGCACAGAGGATTCGGAAGGCCGACGGGATCCCTCGTCATGGAGCGCATAATGGACGGCGCCGCCCGCAGGCTGGGACTGGATCCCGTCGAGATTAGGAGGCGCAACCTGATAGGACCCAATGAGATGCCGTACAGACAGGTGACCAACATAGTCTACGACAGCGGCGACTATCCAAAGGCGCTCGAGACGGCGCTCCGCTCCTTCGACTATCAGGGATGGAGGAGGAAGCAGGAGGAGCTGAGGAGGCAGGGCAGGTACGTCGGAATAGGCGTCTCGACGTACGTTGAGTACTCAGCGCCTTCATCCAAGAGGTTGTCCGAGGGACTCGGATGGAAGGTGGGCGGCTACGACATGGTGAGGCTGAGGGTGGAGCCGACCGGCAAGGTGAAGTTCTTCACCGGCCAGTCGACCCAGGGCATGAGCCATGAGACGATATTCGCGCAGATAGTTGCGGAGGAGCTCCAGGTGCACGTCGATGACGTGACTGTGGTGGAGGGCGACACCGAGGACACGCCGTACAGCTACGGGGCTTGGGCGAGCAGGGCCACGGTTGTGGTCGGGGGCGCGGCCGTTAAGGCCTCCAGGATGATAAGGGACAAGATGATCAAAATAGCCGCGTTCAACTTGGGCGTCGAGCCATCCGACGTGGACGTCGCGCGCGGCTGGTTCTACGTGAAATTCGATCCGTTGAAGCGGATGCCGTTTTCGGAGGTCGCAAGGATAGCCTACCAGGAGGTCCACAGGATACCCATGGATCTCGAGCCCGGGCTCGAGGTGGTCACTACGTACGAGCCACAGGTCTACACGACGGCGAGCACTGCTTGGCACTTCGTGGTCGTGGAGGTTGATCCGGAGACCGGAAAGGTGGACATCCTGAAGTACTACGTGCTCGAGGACGCCGGAATCTCCGTGAACCCGATGACCATGCATGGACAGACGCATGGCGCCGTTGCGCACGAAATAGGCGGCGTCATGTACGAGGAGCTCAGGTACGACGAGAACGGCAACCTGCTGAACTCCACGTTCGTCGACTACCTAGTACCCACAGCGCTCGAGGTGCCCAACATAGAGGTGGAGCACATAGAGACACCGAGTCCCCAGCTGGGTGGGTGGAAGGGCATGGGTGAGGGAGGATCGATAGGCGCACCGCCCGCACTCTTCGGTGCAATAGAGGATGCGCTCAGTCCACTCGGCGTAAAGCTGGATCGTGCGCCCCTGAATCCGGAGAACATCCTTCGCGCGATAAGGGCTTCCGGCGCGTCATGAGCCGGACGTGATTTCCCTTGGATGGTCATTTCAGAACGGTAGTCTCATTTGATGACACGGATTGCAGCAGGAGGGTACACTTTTCAAGGTATTCAATATGGATAGACCGCGCGATACAGGACCTCTTCAGGAAGATGGGCCTGGAGTTCCTCTCCGATGGAAGCCTCCGTCGCGTCGAGGGAGGTGAGGTCATCGCGTTCGCCATAGGGGAGTACTGGACGAGAATTGACAGATCGTCGAAACTGGGCGACTCGCTCGAGGTGACGGTGCATCCTCACGAGGTCAGGACGCGCGTTGTGGTCTTCGAGGGCTCCGTGGTCGACGTCGCCGACAATGCCACCGTGGCGCACGGCAGAATAACTATGATTCACATAGATCCCGCCACCGGCCGCTCCAAGGAGATGCCGAACTGGCTGATGGAGCTGCTCTCGCACTGAAAAGCGTTATTAAATGATCAGGTCCGAGTGCCCGTGTGGACTTCGCGGAATCGGACGAACATGCACTCCTCAGGAAGGGTATGGCGGACCTAGTCAAGCAGTTCCCCCGGGAGTACTGGCGTCAGAAGGATCTGGCCGAGGAGTTCCCCCAGGAATACTGGGACGCGCTCTCAAAGCAGGGCTGGCTCGGACTGCTGGTCCCGGAGGAGTACGGCGGGGCCGGGCTGAACATGTACGAGGCGCACATTGCCGCTTACGAGGCGGCCAGGAACGGCGCGGGAGTCCCGGGAGGAGATTTGTTGATGAGGACCTACATGTTCGGGACCTACCCCATAAGGCAGTTCGGGAGTGCGGGGCTCAAGGAGAGGTGGCTGCCCAGGATAGCCGAGGGGAAGGCGATATTCAGCATAGGTCACACGGAACCCGTGGCAGGCGTGAACACGTTCGACATAGAGACTTTCGCGGAGCGCAGGGCCGGTGAGTTCGTGGTCAACGGGCAGAAGATCTGGATGACGTTGGCGCATCGGGCCGACGCGATACTCCTGGTGGCCAGGACGAAGCGCAAGGAGGAGGTCCGTGACAAGAGCGATGGCCTGACGCTCTTCCTCGTGGACACGCGTGAATCGAAGGTCAGGACCGCGCGGCTCCCAGCGTCGGTGATGAGACCCCTCGGCGAGAACGTCGTGTACTTCGAGGATACCTCCATACCCGAGGAGAACGTGATAGGGGAGGTCGATCGCGGATGGCGCTACTTAGTCAACGTGTTCAACGCTGAGCGCCTGGGCACAGCGTCGGTCGCCGCCGGGGCGGGCGAGTATGTGCTCGACCTCGCCGTGGAATACGCGAAGACCAGGAACGTGTTCGGGAGGCCGATAGGCTCCAACCAGGCCGTGAGCTTTCCACTCGCCGAGATACGCATGTACTTGGAGGCCGCTAAGATACTGCTGCAGAAGGCCGCCTGGCGCTTCGACAGGGGCGAGGATCCCTCTGTGGAGGGCAACATGGCCGCATACATTGCGTCGGAGGCCGCATGGAGGGCCGCCGATCAGGCAGTCCAGACATTCGGCGGCCTCGGGTTCTCGGTGGAGATGGACATAGAGCGCTACTACAGGGATCTCCGCCTGTTCAAGACAGCGCCCGTGCCCAGGGAGATGGTGTTCAACTTCATCAGCCGTCGCGTCCTGGGACTGCCGAGGACTTTCTAGTCGGCGCGACGCCCGCGCGTTTCAACTTTAAATAACTCCGAGGCCGCTTTCATGCGGATTGCGTCCCGCTCCATTCGAGTATTATGCACCAACCAGCGTCGAGGATGCGCTGAGGCTCCTAGAGGAGAAGGAGGGCGCCAAGCTGCTCGCAGGGGGTCAGAGCCTCCTAGCACTGATGAAGCTGAGGCTGCTCGCGCCTCCGGCGCTGATAGACCTCAACAGGATAGGTGGGCTGCGCTACGTGAGGGAGGATGGGAATGGGTGGATCTCCATAGGCGCCATGACCCTGTACGATGAGCTGGAGCAATCGCCGCTCATAAGGACGCGCTATCCCGCAATGCACGAGGCGCTCTACAGACTGGGAGATCAGCAGGTCCGGAATAGGGGCACGATAGGGGGAAGCTTGGCCCACGCGGATCCGTCGGCTAATCTGCCGCCCGTCATGGTGGCGCTCAAGGCCCAGCTGGTGGCCGCCAGGAGGGGTGGCGAGAGGCGGACGATTCCTGCGGACGAGTTCTTCCTCGACGCCTTCACGACCGCCCTGGAGCCCGACAGGGAGATGCTGGTGGAGGTGAGGTTGCCTCCCTGGCCGCCGGGGAGCGGCGGGACGTATATGAAGTTGTCCAAGAGGGAGATCGATTTCTCAATAGTCGAGGTCGCGGCCCAGATGTCGGTCGACGGCGACGGCCGCGTGAAGGAGTCGCGCGTGGTCCTCGGATCCGTGGCGACCAGGCCGTACAGGGCGACGGCCGCGGAGAACGTCCTCTCTGGATCCGTGGTGGATGATGCACTTGCGGCCAAGGCCGCCGAGGCTGGCACGAAGGACCTCGAGCCGCCGTCCGACGTCCAAGCCTCGAGCTGGTACAGGAAGGAGGTTGCCAAGGTGCTCGTGAAGAGGGCCATATTGAGGGCCTGGAAGCGCGCGAGGGGGGTGGAACAATGAGCGAGATCGGAGCCCAGGAGCTCATGCACGTGCGGGTGAAGGTGAACGGCCAGTGGTACGAGGCCGACGTGGAGCCCCGCACCCTGCTCATAGACATGCTGCGCGACGTCCTAGGGTTCACCGGACCACACATAGGATGCGATACCGGCCACTGTGGTGCATGCACCGTCATAATGAACGGCAGGAGCGTGAAGTCATGCATGGTCCTCGCGGTGCAGGCCGATGGATCCGAGATAATGACCGTGGAGGGCCTCGAGAAGGATGGCAAGCTGCACCCACTGCAGGAGGCATTCTGGGAGAACCATGCGCTCCAGTGCGGCTACTGCACCCCTGGCCAGCTAATGTCCGCCTACTTCCTCCTGAGCAGGAACCCTAATCCGAGCGAGGAGGAGATCAGGAAGGGAATAGAGGGCAACCTGTGCAGGTGCACGGGGTACGTGAACATTGTGAAGGCGATAAAGGCGGCCGCCCAGAAGATGGCGGACGCCAAGATGAGCTGATGCGCGATGTCCAAAGCCTCTCCCGAGATAATATCCACCTACAAACAGGACAGCTCGGCGCTCACGCTGAAGTGGTTGGGCAAGCCGCTGAAGCCCAAGGAGGACTACCGCTTAGTCAGGGGCAGGGGGATGTTCGTCGACGACGTCCAGCTGCCGCGCATGGCGTACGCTGCCTTCGCGAGAAGCCCCTACGCGCACGCGAAGATAAAGGGCATAGACGTTTCGAGGGCAGCCTCGGTCCCCGGGGTACTCCTCATATGGACAGGCGAGGACCTGAAGAAGCGCATGCGTCCGCTCCCCCAGGCGACACCCCCGCCGGCCAGGAACGCAATCGACTACCCACTCGCTGTGGACAAGGTCCGGTTCCAGGGGGAGCCCGTCGCAATGGTCGTGGCGGAGAGCCGCTACGCCGCGGAGGACGCCGCGTCCCAGATAGATGTGGACTACGAGCCCCTGCCGGTCGTAGTGGACGCGGAGAAGGCCCTGGAGCCAGGAGCCCCCTTGGTGCACGATGAGGTGGGGACGAATCTGATAGCGCACGTGCACTACAAATGGGGCGACGTTGACTACTACTTCCAGCACGCCGACATGGTGGTGGAGGGCAAGTTCCACTACCATCGGTTCACCGGAGCCCCTCTGGAGCCCAACGCCGTGGTCGCGGACTACGACGAGCGCGCTGACATCATGACCGTGTACTGCAATAACCAGGCGCCCATGGAGTGGCTACCGCAGCTCTCCGCTGGACTGAACATGCCCTATCCCAAGGTCAGGGTTGTGACGAGGGACATAGGCGGGGGCTTCGGGACGAAGCTCGTGAACTACGTGTACATGGTGCTGGCATCGCTCGCATCGAAGGAGCTGAGGAGGCCCGTCAAGTACGTCGAGACGAGGACCGAGAACCTGCAGGCGGCCGCCCATAACGCCGAGAGGACCTGCTACGTGAGCGCCGCGGTCCAGAGGGACGGAACCGTGCTAGCTATCAGGATGAAGTGTCTGGACGATGATGGCGCGTACGCGAGGCACGAGCCCGCCGGGATGACCGTGTGGGCTCAGGTCTCGACCGGAATGTACCGGATAAGGGCGCTCGAGAACGACTTCTACGCGGTCTTCACGAACAAATGCCCATCCACATCCATACGTGGCTTCTCGAGGGCACCTCATCTGTTCATGATAGAGAGGATGATGGACAGGATAGCGAGGAAGCTCGGCATGGATCCGGCGGAGATCAGGATGAGGAATTTGGTCAGGCCCGAGGACATGCCATACATGACGCCGAGCGGCGGCCTATACGACAGCGGCAACTGGCCGGAGGGCCTGAGGAAGGCGCTCGAGGCGGCCGACTATCAGGGATGGAGGAGGAAGCAGGAGGAGCTGAGGAGGCAGGGCAGGATAATCGGGATAGGCGTGGTGGTGGGCTCCGACTCGGCCGGCCCCAATATGGCGCAGGTCAAGATGTACAACCCGGGGCTTCCGTACACCAGCGGCACCGAGGGGGCGCTGGTCCAGATGACTCCGGACGGCAAGGTGAGGGTGACCCTGGGAACTTCGCCACAGGGCATGGGGCACGAGACGACCGCGGCACAGGTGGTGGCGGACGTGCTGGACGTGGACTACGATGACATATACGTGCAGACCGGGTTCGACTCCTTCACCTCCGTCTACACGATGCACTCTGGAACATATGGCAGCAGGTTCGCCCCACTGGGGCTCTCCGCCGTGTATTTGGCGGCCGCTAGGCTGAAGGAGAAGCTGGCCAAGATATCGGCATATGTCCTCAACTGCCCCGGGGGCGACGTCGTGATAGAGGGTGGGAAGGCCTACTGCAGGGCAGATCCCCAGAGGTCCACGGACCTCAAGAGGATCGCCAGGATAGCCTATGGCAACGTGAATGAGATGCCTCCGGGGATGGAGCCGGGACTCTACTCGATAGCGATATTCAGGCCGCCATTCCAGAACCCCGACGAGAACAAGAGGGCGAACCTAGCGCTCACCTACTCGTACAACGTCCACGTCGTCGTTGTTGAGATAGACCCCGAGACGGGGATGCCAAGGATCCTGAACTACGTGGCGCTCGAGGATTCCGGTAGGATAGTGAATCCGCTAGTGGTAGATGGTCAGGTGCACGGCGCAGTAGCTCATGGCCTAGCGGAGGCGCTCTACGAGAAATATCACTACGATGAGAACGGAAACCTGCTGAACTCTAACTTCGTGGACTACTTAGCTCCGACGGCGCTGGAGGTGCCGTCCATATCCGTGCTGCACACGGAGACCCCGAGCCCCTTCACGCCGACTGGCGCCAAGGGTATGGGCGAGGGGGGCGGGACCGCGGTTCAGGCAGTGATAAGCGCGGTGGAGGATGCGCTGGCGCCGTTAGGCGGCGAGCTGGAGGAGAGCCACGCGGACCCCGAGGTCATATTACGTATATTAAAGGGCACATCCAGTTGATGCTTGAGGTGTGATGCATGCCGCAGTTCAAGGGTTCCGAGACTGTTACGGCCTCTAGGCAGGTCGTATGGGATTTCATAACTGATCCACAGAAGGTCGGGGGCTGCATACCCGATCTGAAGTCCATGCACGTGATCGACACCGATCATTTCGACGCGGAGGTCAAGGTTGGCATGGGGATCCTCAGGGGAACGATGAAGGTGAAGTACGAGGTGACATCAAAGGATCCCCCCTCCAAGATCACTATGAAGATGGACGGAAGTGGCCTCGGGAGCAAGGCGCTCATAAACGCAGCAGTGGAGCTGAAGGAAGTGCCTCAGGGGACCCAGCTGGACTGGGTGGCCGACGTCACCGTCTCTGGCACGCTGGCAGGCCTCGGGGCGCGCTACCTGAACGACGTCGCCTTCAAGACCGTATCCGACCTGTTCTCATGCGTTAAGGAGAAGCTGGCCGGCGGTAAGTAGGTACCCTTACTATTTTATTTGCTACAGAATTCATTAAACAAATTAAAATAATGTGTGGTTTTCACTTGCCCTGGAACTTCGGCTGTCTCTTCTCGTAGAAGAACGCCCTTATTCCCTCCTTCAGGTCGTCCGTGTAGAAGAGCAGCAGGTTCTCCTTGAGCTGATACTCCGTGCCCTCATCTATGGGCATCTCGCTTCCGAGGTTCACGGCCACCTTTGTGGTGCCGACCGCCAGCGGCGCGTTCCTCGTGATCTTCCTCACGAGCTCCATCGTCTTCTCCATCAGCTGCTCGTGCGGCACCACCATGTTCACGAAGCCCAGCCTGTAGCCCTCCTCCGGGGATATCCACTCACCGGTGAATAGCAGGTACTTGACCCAGTACTTGCTGACCACCCTGGGCAGCCTCACCGTTATGCCGGCGCCCGGCATTATCCCGAGCCCCGTCTCGGGGAGGCCGAACTTCGCCTTATCGCTCGCCACCACGAGGTCCACAGCCTGTATAGTCTCTATGTTGCAGTGGCCGTTGACCGCCGCTATTATCGGCTTCCTCATCTTCTCCATGAAGCGCCAGATATCCAGGTTGAACCTGTTGAACTTCTCTATCTCGTAGTACTTACCCGCCTCCACGTTGGCTAGGAACTCCTTCGCGTCCCCTCCTGAGCTGAAGGCCTTGCCGGCGCCCGTTATGACTACCACCCAGACATCGCGGTCGTCGTTCGCCTTCTTCAGGGCTTCGTAGAACTCCTGGAGCATTGCCACGTTGAAGGCATTGCGGGCCTCATCCCTGTTCAGCGTTATTATCGCGACGTGGTCCTCAGGTTTCTTCTCATACAGGACGAGAGGTTTCTGCGACACGTCCCATCACTCATTCGAATCTCCACCAGACAAGTTAATATATCTTCTATCGACTGAAACAACACAATGAGTTTGGACGTCGCGATAGTTGGATTGGGTGAAACTCCCTACAGTCGTGCGAGGGCTGACAAGGGTGAGATCGTCATGAGCGCCGAGCAGTATGCCGCGTGGGCCACCTCACTGGCGCTGGAGGAGGCCGGCCTGTCCCTGCGCGACATGGATGGGCAGGGGCTCGCCGTCGCAGGAACCGAGTGGCCTCACAGTGAGATTTGGTCAGCGGAGGTCGTCCAGAACCTGGGCTTCCGGCCCAAGCTGCTCCTGAGGGGGGACTTCGGCGGCAACAACGCCGTGGAGCTGGCAGTGCAGGCCGCAGCCGCCATACGGTCTGGCCTCGTCGACTACGTGTTGGTCCTTGGCGCCGATTCTCCGATGACCCCGTTCGGAACTCAGACTGCCAGGAGCTGGAGGTACGACATAGACTACATGAGGCCCTTCGGCCTAATGGGGTTCGTCACTCTGGCGGGGCTCATGATGAACAGGCACATGAGCGCCTACGGGACCAAGGTGGAGCACTTCGGCAAGATAGCGGTCACGCAGAGGGAGCACGCCAGGCTGAACCCGGGCGCGTACGTGAAGGCGCCGCTCACCATGGAGGACTACCTGAAGTCGCGCGTGCTGTCCGACCCGCTCAGGTTGCTCGACTCCGTCATGTTCGTGAACGGAGGGATAGCCTTCCTGATGACGGGTCGCGAGAAGGCATCTAGGGCATCCAAGCAGCCGGTCTACCTGAGGGGATATGGACTGGCGCACAACTACGTGGAGGGAGATCCAGCCATGCCGGACGTCACCACGACCGGCGTCAAGGCAGCTGCCCGCGACGCGCTGCAGATGGCGGGTGCCACTCCCGCAGACCTCGACTTTCTGCAGCTCTACGATGACTTCACCGGCGCGGTCCTGATGCAGATAGAGGACATAGGGTTCTGCGCGAAGGGCGATGGCGGGAAATTCCTGGACAGAACCGACATATCCTACAAGGGAGAACTACCGGTCAACACGGGCGGAGGGTTGCTCTCCAACGGACAGCCCGGAATGGCGGCTGGGCTAGTCCACGTCGCAGAGGCCGTGAGACAGCTCAGGGGTGAGGCCTCCGGAAGGCAGGTGAGCGGCGCGAAGCTCGGCCTAGTGAGCGGGCTGGGGGGACTCGCCTACGGGAACAACTTGGCCAACTCAGGCGCATTGGTGCTGGGGGTGATGTGAGATGTCCGAGAAGCCGTTGCCCGAGATAACTCCCCTGAACAAGCCGTTCTGGGACGCCGCGGCCCGCCACGAGCTACTTGTCCAGCGCTGCAAGAGGTGCGGGCGCTTCGTATGGTATCCCAGGGGCTCATGTCCCTACTGCGGGTCACGCGACTTGGAATGGGTGAAGCCCAGGGAGACGGGGACCATCTACGCGGTCACAGTCGTGAGGGTCGTCGTCGGGAACTCCCCGGCGTGGGAGAAGGAGATGCCCTACGCGGTAGCCATAGTAGACATGGACGACGGATTCAGGATCTACGGCCGGGTCCTGGGCGCCAAGCCCGAGGAAGTGAGGCCCGGGATGCGCGTGCGCGTGGACTTCGAGGACATATCGACCGGCGTGGCTGTGCCAGTGTTCCGTCCCCTACCGTAGACTGTAATTTCATATTTATAAAGTACCTTTCACTATTTATCTCAGGATGGCCAACATATCGACGTTCATAGATAACAACGTCCGGTACTGGCCCAGGAAGCCGGTGGCGGTGTTCCCCGAGAGGGGAGCGTCCTTCACGTACCGTGAGCTGCTGGCCGAGGTGAACTCGTTCGCGAACGCCCTCAGATCACTCGGCGTGTCGAAGGGGGACAGGGTGGCCGTGTACATGCCGAACATGCCTGAGACGCTGATATCGTTCCTCGGGACCTGGAGGATGGGTGCGACGGCTGTGCCCATGAACGTCGCCCTGAAGGACTTCGAGGTCAAGCACCTGCTAAACGACTCCGGCGCGAGCGTCGTCGTGACGACTTCGCAGGGGTACGAGGTGCTCGAGCACGTGATGGACGAGGTCCCGGACCTCCGCCACGTCATAGTGGTGGATGGGCGCGCTGGCACCGCCATTCCTTGGAGGGAGTTGGTGGGCAAGTCCAGGCCCAGCGGCAGGGCAGAGAACTGCGAGCAGGACTGCTTGGCCCAGCTTCAGTACACGTCGGGCACAACAGGACTTCCCAAGGGCGCCATGCTCACCCACTGCAACTGGATAGCGGCGTTCGACGCCGAGCGCTGGGCACTCGGGCTCACCGACAGGGATGTGGAGCTCTACATATATCCAATGGTGCATGTTGGGTTCAGCTGGGCGCTCACGGCGCTCAGGTACGGCGCCACGGTCGTGTTCATGGAGAGGTACTCGATGGATAGGTACCTCAGGTACGCGGCGGAGTACAACGTCACAATTCTCGCCACGATGCCTCCCGTCATGAGCGACCTGGTCAACGGGCCCGGCGGAGTAGAGGAATATCTCCGGACGGTTCGCGTCGCGATCACTGGCGGTGCTCCGACCCCTCAGTCTACATGGGAGAAGTGGGCATCGCGCTTCAGGATACCTGTGCTCAACGCCTACGGCCTCTCGGAGACCATAGTCGTGGGATCAGCGCCCGGGACGGTGCCCGGATGGGAGCACCTCAGCAAGGGATACAGGTCCGTCGGTGCCCCGATAGGCTACTCGGAGGTCAAGATAGTGGATCCGGGCGACCCCGGAAAGGAGCTGGGGACAGGGGAGGTAGGCGAGATAGCGCTCAGGGGGCCCGCGATAGCCAGAGGATACTGGAAGAACGAGGAGGCAACGCGCGAATCGTTCATGCCAGATGGCTGGTTCCTAACGGGCGACATGGGGTTCCTAGATGAAGACGGCGTGCTCTACGTGACCGACAGGAAGAAGGACATGATAATAACGTCTGGCTTCAAGGTGTATCCTGCGGAGGTCGAGTCAATACTGCTCCGGAATCCCAAGATAAAGGAGGTCGCGGTGTTCGCAAGGTACGATGAGAGGAGGGGCGAGGTCCCGGTCGCCGCCGTCGTGCTGAAGCCAGGGGAACGGGCGACCGCTGACGAGATACTGGAGTGGGCGAAGCAGCACATGATAGGCTACAAGGTGCCCCGCGACGTCATATTCATGGAAGAGCTTCCCAAGATGAGCGGGTGGAAGGTCCTCAGGAGGGCCCTGAGGGAGAGGTTCGGGAACTTCCCGCTGCAGGAGAACCAAGGGAAGGATAAGAAGGAGGAGAATGAGCAGGCGAATACCCAGGTCACCGGGTCGTGAGCGCTCAATTAGATCAACCTTTTATACTATGATTCCGCATATAGATTAGGATTGACCTTCAGGCCATCTAGGGTGATAATTCCGAGGAGCTTCGATGACGCATACCTGCATCTGGAGTCCGCCGGAGAAAGCGCGGCCATAATAGCCGGCGGCACCATGCTCTTCAGGCTCCGCGGCACTGGACTCCTGGACTACATCGATACGCTCGTGGATCTCTCGGGGCTCGGCCTGAGCTACGTGAAGGACGGGGGTGACGGCGGCTTGCACGTGGGGTCCTACACGCTGCTCGCGGACATCTACAAATGGCTATCCTCGAGGCCCGGCATGGCGAGGGCGTTCGGAGCGCTGGCGGACGCAGTCACGTCCATGCCCGGGTGGCAGATACGTAACATGGTGACCATCGGAGGGAGCGCCAGCATAAGCATGCCCCAGTCCGACGTGGCCACGTCACTTCTGGCGCTCGGCGCGCGCGTGATACTCTCGGGGCCGTCCGGCGATAGATCGATGGATCTCCGGGACTACATGGCCGGTCCGCTCTCGCCTGCGCGCAAAGTGAACGAGTTCGTCCGGGAGCTCTTCATAGGATCGTCGGAGGGCGGGTCAGCGCACGAGAAGTTCGTGGTCAGCGACATAGATCATCCCGTAGCAAGCGCCTCCGTAACCCTCGCGTTGGCGGAGGACGGCGCCATCCGGTCGGCGCGCTTGGCCCTGGGAGGCGGCCTCAGGAGGAACGTCGTGCTGGACTCACCGAGGGAACTCGTGGGCAGGATGCCCGAACCAGGGACACTTGAGGAGGTATACTCACTTGCACGCGACTCAGTAGATCCTCTGGAGGATCACGTGGCCACGGCGGAGTACAGGAGGCATCTGGCCGGCGTAATGGCCAGGAGATCCGTGCTCAGGGCATACGCAAGGGCGGGAGGGTCGGCGCGTTGAGGATAAAGTTCGAGCTGAACGGTTCAACCGCGGAGGTCGAGGTTGAACCGTGGGAGAGCCTGTTCGACGTGCTGAGGGGCAAATTCGGCATAAAGAGCGTGAAAACGGCGCTCTGTGAGAATTCATGTTCAGCGTGCGGTGCTTGCACCGTGCTGATGGATGGAAGGCCTATATACTCCGTGATGACTCCTGCGTATCGGGCGAACGGCCACAGGATAACGACGCTGGAGGGTCTCTCCACGAAAGGGCATCTGGATCCGCTTCAGGAGGCCTTCCTGGAGGCCGGGGCAGTTCAGTGTGGATTCTGCACATCCGGAATGATACTCTCCGCCAAGGCGTTCCTCGAGGGGGGAGGAAGCCCGGATGAGCGCGAGATCAAGGAGGCTATCCGCGGCAATCTCTGCAGGTGCACCGGGTACGTCAAGATAGTCGATGCCATCAGGATGGCCGCCCTGAGGGCAGGCAAGGAGG
>JAGDXL010000010.1:471-1379 GCA_023256385.1 Nitrososphaerales archaeon | reverse complement strand
CAATACGCCTCCACTCTCTCCTCCCAGGCGTTGTTTGTGTCCGTTGTGAGGAGCAAAGGAGGGTGGGGGAAGAAAGAGGAGGGGAAGGAGGAGGTGGAGGTGGGGCCATGACCTCCGTGGAGCTGATGGCCCGCGAGTTCTCGCACATAGGATCGCGCGTCCCCAAGTACGACGCGCCGGAGAAGGTGTCCGGCGATGTGCAGTACCTTCTGGACCTGGAGATGCCGGGGATGCTCCACGCGAAGGTCCTGAGGAGCCCGTATCCGCACGCGAGGATAGTCTCCGTGGACGTCTCCGGAGCGCTGAGAGTTCCGGGCGTCGTCGACGTGATAACCGCCAAGGATGTGAAGCTCAACAACCTGGGTTACCTGAAGGATCATCCT
This sequence comes from Nitrososphaerales archaeon, assembly GCA_023256385.1. GTDB lineage: Archaea > Thermoproteota > Nitrososphaeria > Conexivisphaerales > Conexivisphaeraceae > Conexivisphaera. The sequence continues at coordinate 996 of JAGDXL010000010.1, read as the reverse complement.
CCGCTCAAATGGGGAAAGGTCAGGAGCGTCCGCGACGAGGTCGCAGCCGTAGCCGCGGTGGATCCCGAGAGGGCCCTGGAGACGCTCAGGGAATACAACTCGGCGTGCAGGGCCGGTGCCCATCCTGACTACTCCCGCCTCGACGGACTCTCGACTAGCGGGCTGGAGATCCCGAAGTCCAACTGGGCCAGGCCGCTCGACTCGCCGCCCTTCTACGCATATGTTCTGCGCCCGGGCCTGACTTTCACCTACATGAGCCTCAGGGTAGGACCGGACGCCCGCGTCCTGGACTCAAGCGGACGGCCCTTCGATAACATATACGCGGCGGGCGAGATAATGGCCGGCAACGTGCTCACGAACGGATACCTGGGAGGGCTCGGACTGGTGATAGGCACACTGTTCGGCGCCATAGCCGGAGGTGGAGGTCTATGAGGGAAGCCGACCTGGAGGATGCGGTCAGGCAGTACACCATATGCAATGCGTGCAGGTACTGCGAGGGCTACTGTCCGGTCTGGCCCACGTTGT
>JAGDXL010000010.1:0-461 GCA_023256385.1 Nitrososphaerales archaeon | reverse complement strand
TCGCGCGGGCACGTCGTGGTGGAGGGCACCTACAGCACTCAGTACGTGGCGCACAACCCGGGCGACACGATGGGCGCGCTTGCGTGGGTCGACGCGCATGGCACGCTGAACGTCATAGCGAACACACAGACCCCATTCCTCTACCAGCGCTGGCTCGCCGAGTCGCTCGGTATACCCGCCTACTCGATAAGGGTGATCCAACCATACATAGGGGGCGCCTTCGGGAGAAACTTAGACGTCTATCCGCACGACGTGATAGTCGCGGCCCTCGCCATGCGGACCAGGAGGCCCGTGAAGCTGCAGTTCACTCGCTCAGAGGAGCTTCAGAACGCGCCGACCAAGCAGCCGCTCATAGCAAGGGTGAGGCAGGGAGCCACCAGGGACGGCAGGCTCGTGGCGAGGGAGGTCGATGCGGTCATAGATGCCGGCGCCTACGTTGGATGGGGGGTTTTCGACGCGAG
>JAGDXL010000031.1:16030-29243 GCA_023256385.1 Nitrososphaerales archaeon | reverse complement strand
TATCTTCTCGGCCCACTCGGGGGTCTTCGGGGTCCCGTCCTCCTTACCCATTATGTAGTCGCTGAACTTGTCGAACCCGACCGTCCTGTTCTCGACGAACCACTTATCGTAGGTCCCCTCCTTGATCCAGACATACGCTATGGCCGCGGCGAGCGCTGTGTCGGTCCCGGGCTTAGGAGCTATCCACTTGTCGGCAAAGTTGACCGCGGTGTAGTTGTAGAATGGATCTATTATGACGAACTTGACGCCCAGCTCCTTCAACCACTGACGCCACGGATTGGTCTCGTATCCGGCATAGGTCCCCAGGGTGGTCTCGGGATCGGCCGACCACAGGACTACCATGTCGGTGTTCTGAAGCGCGTCGGTGAGGAGGTCGTTCTGCTCCGGCACTCCAACTCCCCAGTTGAAGCCGTACATATGGACGGAACCCCATAGAGCGCCCTCCCAGCTGTCCGGGTTGTGGTCAGCGTAGGTGACGCCCAGTATGTCTATGAACCTGAAGTAGGCGCTCAGCCTGTAACCTATGACGCCCCATGAGTGATGCGAGGACGAGGTCGTGCCAATGGCCCCTGGGCCATAGGTCTTGTGCATCCTCGTTATCTCCTGCTCCAGTATGTCCAGCGCCTCGTCCCAAGTTATCCTCTCGTACTCGGATTTACCTCTATTCTCCGCCTTCCTGTCCTTCTTGTTGGGATCAAAGTCAACCCTCTTCATTGGATAGAGCACGCGCTTCGGCGAGTACACCCTAGCCCTCTCCGCCAGGACGTATGAGGGCACCAGCGCCTTCCTGGGAGGTGAGAACCGCCTTCCCCTGGCCTCTATAGTCCATGACTCTGGATCCTCGGGCGATAGCTTCAGCGGCTCCACCCTCACTATCCGTCCATCCTTGACGTAGACGAACACTGGCCCTTCGTTTGTCACGTTTGTGAATACCTTTGTTCCATCATCAAGTTCCCGGCCGAAGCCGGTCTCTGGCTCGTGATCCAAACCGAAACCGGTAGGAAGTGGTCTTATATTAGTATCGCTCGGACATCGAGATACGATATAATTAATATTATTACACTAAATTCAAGCATAAGCGTTTTATTAATAGCTAAATTAAGCTAAATTATTTAAGAGGTACTGCGCCGAGGTCAAGTGAGGGCACGAGGGCGCGCTCATTCCTCAGCGATATCCCATACGCGCGCTCCAGCAGGTCCTCCTTCAGCACATCTTCAACTGGGCCCAGCGCGACAGGAATCCCGCCGGAGAGCACGAGCACGCGGTCGACGTAGAGCCTGAGCAGGTGCAGCTCGTGCGAGGTCACCATTACCAATGCCCCCCTCCTGGCCTCCGCACGTATTGCTGCCATGGCCACGGACTGATTCCTCAGGTCCAGGCTGGCGAGCGGCTCGTCCAGCAGCAGCACGTCGGAACCCCTGGAGAGGGCCGCGGCGAGCATGACCATCTTGCGCTCGCCTGAGCTCATCTCCGACATCCTCCTGGGAGCTAGCCTGCGTATCCCTAGGCGCTCAAGCGACTCCTCCGATGCTCTCCGGTCGCCCTCGGAGGGCCTGGCCCAGGGACTGCCGGGACCCATCCTATACGATATGACCACGTCCAGCGCGGAGAGCCATGGATCGACGTCCGGATATGCCGGTGCGTAGGATATCCTGTTCCCGGCGTCCAACCGGGCCCGGGCGCCGGCGACCTTGCCGCAGCAACGCAGCTCGCCGCCGGCTATCGCCAAGGACCCGGAGATCGCCCTCAGCAGAGTGGTCTTCCCGACGCCGTTCGGCCCGACGATCGCGAGCACCTCTCCGGAATATGCGTCAATGTCCAGATCGCTCAGGACGGGATTTCCCTCGTATGCAAGCGCCAGCGATCTCGTAGATACTATCGGATCCATCAACGCCTCAACCTCGCCAGCAAGTACACGAGCACCGGGGCTCCCATCAGCGCGGTTATGGAGGTCAGCGGCGCCATTCCACCGGGCTGCACGAACCTGGATGCGAGGTCGGCGGCCACCGTCAGTGATGCTCCGAGAGAAAGCGAGAGCGGATATGTCCTGCGGAAGGCGCCGCCGGAGCCGAGCCTCGCAAGCCACGGTGCGACCAGTCCGACGAACCCCACGGGACCGGCCACCGCGACCGCGGCCGACGTGGAGAGTGCAGACGCCACGGCTATCTCCGCCCTGAGGCGGCGGGTCCTGACCCCCATGGACTCCGCGACGTCGTCGCCGAGCATAAGGGACTCCAGATGGCCGGCCCTGAGGAAGATCCAGAGGGCGCCGGCGATCATCAATGGAGCAGCGTATGCCAGCTCGCTCCACAGCACGTAGGCGACTGTCCCGAAGAGCCAAGCGAGGGAGCCCTGAACCGCAGGACCCAGGTCCATCATGAGGACCATGTCGATGGAGCTGAGTGCGTATGATGCAGCGACGCCCACGAGTATCATTGAGACACTTGTCAGACCGAGCGCCGAGGAGACGGCCATAACTACGAAGAGCGCAGCCAGTCCGCCGGCGAGCGCTGCGATCGATATCTCCAGCGGCCAGATAAGCCCGGCGGCGACCGCCGCCAGGACGCCCAGGGCTGCGCCGGACGAGACGCCCAGTATGTACGGATCCGCGAGCGGATTCTTCAATAGCACCTGGAGCCCTGATCCCGAGGCGGAGAGCGCTACTCCGACCAGCGCGGCGGAGAGCGCACGCAGGATCCTGAGCTCGATCACGAAGGATCCCAAACCGTGCGCGAACGGATTCACAATACCATATGGGCCTAGGAGTACGGAGAGCGCGAAGAAAAGGGGTAACAGGAGGTGAAGGAGGCCGCCCCTCATGGGGAGCTCACGGCGGGGACGTACTCAGGGGTGCTTATTACGGGAAGCGATGACGGCACGGGGAGGCTGAACGTCTCCGGCGACACTACGTGAGGTATTGCCGTGTAGTTCATCCCGTAGGCCTCCGGGTGTATGAGCACCGACAGCAGTATGGTGCCATCGCCCACGAAGGGTCCGGGCTCCGTCAGCCAGTCGTTGTACGTCCCCGTGACGGCGTAGACGCGGCCGTTCGCTATGGCCGGGACGCTGTTGGCGGCGGGCCCCAGCTCCTGGTAGAGCGTCGACATGAACTCCGTGTAGTTGAACTCTCCATGTCCGGCGGTGTATATTATCACCTGTGGTTTCTCGACGAGCAGCGCCTCGGGGTCCACGGGCTCCCACCCGCTCACGTTCGAGAACACGTTCGACCCCCCTGCGGCGGTGATCATCTGGTCCTCCCAGGTACCGTTACCCGCGACCCAGATGGGGGATGGCCACACTATCAGCGCGGTAGGTGTCGAGTTGAGCCCCACCACGTTGTCCTCCGCGAACCGCAGCTCCGTCGTCACATTCTCAGCCAGCACCTGCGCGGTCGCCTCGTGCCCCGTGAGCTTTCCGACGGTGTAGATGCTCTGGATCACGTCCTCGATCGTGTTATCCGGCAGGAGCACGACCGGTATGCCGTACGACGCGAACTGCTGTTTGAGCGCGTAGTTGCTCGGGACGCTGGAGACCCCGAACACTATGTCGGGCCTCGTGGACAGTATTACCTCGGGGTCCGGATACCAGCCGCTCCCTATATCCTTGATGGTGCCGTTCGCCTCCAGGGAGCTCAGGTAGGGGGGCCAGTTGGAGTACTGGTCCACGCCGACGACCTGCGATCCGGCGCCCACCGCGAATATTATCGCCGTGTCGCTCGGCATGAGGGACACTATGCGCGTCGGCATGGAGTACACGACTATCTGCTGGCCCGTGGCGTCGACCGCGGAGGCGGGGAACTCCATAGAGCTCCTCAGCTCGCTGAGCTGGGACTGAAGGGCACTCTGCTGGGATGAGAGCCCGCCCAGCTGGGACTCTATGGCCTGTTGCTGCGACGCGATGGTTACGTTCAGGGACCTGACCTCGGAGGAGAGCGCGGATACCTGGGCCGAGTACAGCGACATCTGGTAACCTGTGTAGGCGGCTGACGCCGCAACGACAACTGCCACTATGAGTATAGATATGGCGATTGATGATGCGGCTGTTCTTCTCATGTGGATGGACTATCCATCCATATGGTATAAATACATTCCCCTGTAGTCTCATGGCGTGACAACGAACTGCGATCTGCTGGGCGACGAGCTGGCGTCATCCGTGGGAACCCTCATGAAGAAGAGGGGGTGCGACTGCATACTGTTCTCCGGCGGAATAGACACGTCGTTCGTGGCGGCGGCGGCCGTGGAGGCTGGGTTGAGGCCAAGACTCATCACCGTGAAGCTGCCGGGCAGCGCCGACTCCGAGTTCTCAGGAGCTGCGGCCAAGGCCCTGGGACTGGAGCTGACCGAGGCGCGCTCCGATGATGATATCATCGAGGAGTGCAAGAGGACGGCGATATCGGTCACCCGGTCGATAGACCCTGTGGAGATAGCCGCGGACACCGCGGCCTGCCTGGGCATCAGGGCGGCTCGCGAGGTCGGATGCAGGTGCATCGCGACTGGGGATGGTGGAGACGAACTCTTCCTAGGCTATCCCTTCCTCTTCAGCTACGACGATCGCGGCGTGGAGAGGTGGTACTCTAGGGTGCTCACCGGGTCTAGATTCGCGTCGCGCGAGCTGGGATTCGCGTTGGGCGTGCGCGTCGAGCTGCCGCTCTACACGGATGACGCGAGGAGTATAGCGCTGAAGACGCCGCTCAGGTGCAAGGTTGACGAGATCGGGGGACGGATCTATGGAAAGGTCCTGATGAGAAAGCGCCTAGAGAGGTTCGGACTGGGGATCGTCGCGTGGCGGAGCAAGGTCCCGGTGACGGATGGATCGGGGGCGACGGGGCTCATAGCGCGCTGGTCGTCAAGGGTGGATCTCGAGAGATCCGTCGAGCTCTCCGAGAAGGTCGGCATAGCGTTTCCGTCGAGGGCGCATGTGCACCTGTACATGGAGATGGAGGACATGTGCATGAAGAAGCCGGGGAGGTGCTCGGATGAGCGCGGCAGGTGCCCCACATGTGGATCCTGCATGGATGATAACTTCTGCAGGTTCTGTGGCACGTATATGGGCGATGGAGGTACGACCAGCCACTACTCGGACGAGCTCTGGGAGGAACTCCGCGGGATGGGGAAGCTCAGTTGACCTTCCTGAACACCATGGCGTAGTGAAACGGTTCCACGTTGAAGCGGTCGATCTCCTCGAAGCCATGGCGAGACGCCAGCGCTGATAGCTCCTCCGGTGCGATCCTCATCGAGGAGGGAGGTCCAGGCGGAGATCCCACGTCCGGGCGGAACTCGATCACGAGGAGACGTCCTCCGGGCTTCAAAGCCCTCCTGGCGTTCTCCAGCACTGCGTCGGCGGAGCCAGACCACACGAACCCGTGCAGCACATTTGCGAGGAGCACCATGTCGAATTCCTCTTTGAATTCCAGATCGCCCGACACATCTGCGACCGACGCCGTGAGGTTCCTCAGGCCGCGCCTGGAGGCCTCCTCGCGGAGCGATCTTATCGCCTCCTCAGAGATGTCCACAGCGTGCACGCTCGAGGCCATCGAGGCAGCGGGTATGGAGAACCTGCCATCGCCCGATCCCAGATCTAGCAGAGACTTTCCGGGTTCCAGGCCCGCGCGCTCCAGGATGGGCGTGGGATCCAGCGCGCCGCGCCAGCGACGCCCCATTTCATGTCCGTGAAGGTGCTCCCAGCTGCTCATAGTATAGGTTATTATTTTATCCTTTATTAATATTACTGTAATTGCGCGTGATGAGATGCCCTATTAAGTCAGCGAAACAATGTCTTATATTAGCCTTAGTTATAATGGCTCATAAAATTAACTTAGATGCATACAGTTGCGTGATGAATATGGCGCGCGCCAGTGCCCGAGCACGTTGCTTCGAGGGATTTCCCGTGCAGAAGGTCAAAGAGCTATAAAGGGAGCTAATCTCATGGACACTCCTATGGAGTACGGGGCCGCGCGGGAACCGCGGGCTAGGAGGATCAGAGTGCTATCCCTGGACCTCGACGGCACCGTGATAGACAGGGGATTCGCGGAGCACTTCTGGATGGAGTTCATCCCTAAGCTGTACGCGGAGCTGAGGGGCATTGATCTGGCGGATGCGAAGCGCCACGTGTATTCGGCGTATGACGAGGTCGGGCCGGGGGACGTCAGGTGGTACATGCCAGAGTACTGGCTTAACAGGTTCGGGATCGGCGCGGATCCCCGCGCGCTGATACTGGAGAACGTAGCGTGGATGAGGATCTATCCCGACGCGGAGGCACTGCTCGGTCGGCTTAACAGCGAATATACCGTGATAGCCTCGACGAACAGCGCCAGGATATTCGCGGAGGTCTACCAAGAGGTGCTCGGCATAAGGTTCGATGCTACGCTGTCGTGCGTATCTGACTTTGGAATCGCGAGAAAGAACGCGGAGTTCTACAGGAGGGTGGCGGCGGCGATCGGAGTGGACCCCAGGGAGGTACTGCACGTCGGGGACGATCCCGAGAGGGACGTCGAGGCGGCGATCGGAGCTGGGTTTGAGGCATATCTGATCGACAGGAAGGGGTGCGAGGGGCGCGGACAGCACTGCGTGGACGATCTAAGGAAAATCGCGGATATCCTGGGCCGAGGCGGTAACTGAGCTCACTTGGTGACAGCGCGCTGGAACATTGGAACGGCGAGCGCGAACACCACAACCGTGAATATCGCGAGGCCGTAGACCTCCGGCGCTATTGCCGAGAAGGGTGCGTTGAGGACCATCTCAGCCCTGAAGGCAGATACCACGTAAGTCAGGGGAAGTATGTAGGATATCATCCTGAGCCACCACGGGAGCTGGAGCAGCGGAAAGAGCGCCCCGCTGAGAAATATCATGGGGAACTGTATCATCAGCATTATCAGCTGGGCGGACTCCTGATCGCTCACGAAGCTTGTGGCGAGCATGCCCATGCCTGTGAAAGCCAAGATGCCCTCGAAGAGCACTAGGATCATCAGGAGGGGGTTGCCATACACCTTAACGTCGAAGAGCAGGACTGATATCACGAAGACTATCACGCTGCTGACGGCGCCCCTTACTATCTGAGCTAGGCCCTTCCCGAAGATTATGGAGAGCCTGGATATGGGGGCCATGAGGAGGCCGTCCAGCGTGCCGAGTTCCCTCTCCCTGGAGAAGGTCATGGCGAGCCCGGAGAGGCCGCCTATTATGGCGGTCATGGCTATCACGCCGGGCGCCAGGAACTCGAAGCTCCCAGTAGTCCCCGGTATCAGACCCTGGAAGACTACGTTAAGCGCGCTGGGAGAGGCCGGGGCGTCCATCTGTGAGAAGATCTGCTCTATCTCGCCCTTGACCGCGCTGTCGAGCGTCGGATTGAGCTGATCGAGTATAACCTCCACCGTTCCACCGCCGGAGGAAAGCTGCGTGCCGATTCCCTGGTGGAATATCACTATCGCGTACACATTGTTGAGAACCAGCTGCTGCTGGGCCCAGCTCACGGAGTCTGTCGTGGTGACGTCCAGCAGCCCCGAGGACTGCGCCAGATAGACGAACCTGTCGGCCAGCTGCATCCCCTGGGGACTCTGGTCCTGTACGACCACCGCTATGGGTACGTGGTTCACCGCGCCGCTCGAGGGGAACATGTAGCCGAAGAGGAGCATCAGCACTATGGGGAACACTATCATGGTCACGAGCCTCGGCTTGACCCTGTAGAACTCGGTGAGGTCCTTCTTCGCTATGAGCAGTGTGTGGCTGATGCCGGAGGCCATCATCTCCACCCCTTGGCGCTTATCCTCCCTGAGAGCTCGTCCCTAAGCTCCCTCCCGGTGAGCTTCAGGAACACGTCCTCGACGGTGTGCGCGTTGTATTTGGACTTCAGCTCCTGCACGGGACCGACCTCGAGCACATGCCCCCTGTCCATTATGGCCAAGTCCTCGGAGAGCTCCTCCGCCTCGTGCATATCGTGAGTTGTCACGATGACTGTGAGGCCCCTCTCCTTCAACTTCTTCACGTAGTCCCTGACCCAGCGCACGCTCTGCGGATCGAGCGCATTTGTGGGCTCGTCGAGTATCACGAGGCGTGGATCGTGCATAAGTGCCCTCACGATGTTCAGCCTCTGCCGCATTCCGCTCGAGAAGGTACCCACTGGCTTATCGCGGAATCCCCAGAGTTTGACCTCCTCCAGGAGCTCCCTGACCTTGTGCCTCATCTCCGACTCGGGGACGCCATAGAGCCGACCAAACAGCTCCAGGTTCTCCTGCGCTGTGAGAACCGGGTACAGTAGAAGCTTCTCCTGTACAACTCCTATGGCCTTCCGGACCTCATTTGGCTCCCTCACCACGTCGTGCCCCTCCACTATGGCCCTGCCGGCCGTGGGCCTCAGCAGGGTGCATATCATCCTGAGGAACGTGCTCTTCCCGGCGCCGTTCGGCCCCAGCAGGCCGAATATCGAGCCCCTCCTCACCCTTATTGATACCCCGTTGACGGCTATGAATCCGTTGAAGGCCTTCGTGAGGTTCTCGGTCTCGACCGCATAGCTCATCTGGACCGCCTCGCCCTAGCGAGGGAGACGGCCAGCACGACGGCCGCTATGACGACCACGACTAGCACCAGCGTCTCCATGCCGCTCGTGGATGTGAACCAGGACTCCAGAAGCTGAACGTAGCCCTCGCTCACGTGGAACTCCACCGGTATCTCCTGTGTGAACTGCCTCCCGGGGGCATTCGACTGGACCCAGGTGAGCTCGAGAATTGCGGCGTAGTCACCGACCGGCGTGCCGGATGACACGTCGAGGCTGAACGTAGCCAAGCTGGACTGTCCGGGCGAGAGGTCTCCCACATATGTGAAGGTATTACCGGAGAGGCCGCTGGGCAACACGAGCTGCGCTGAGACCAGCTTGGCACTGGCGTTGCCGTCGTTGGTTATCACGTACGAAATCTTGACGTTCGACGCACCTTGTGAGAGGGCCGGCATTGAGTACGGCTCCGAGCTGAAGTTGGCGAGAGAATTGATGTGGATTGGTATTAGGAAGCTGACGCTCCCTCCTTCATAGCTGACGTTGAGCGGCACGTAGAGGTCCTCCGGCGAGGACGCGGAGCTCGGCACGTCGAACTTGAAGCTCAGCGGAATAGGCTGACCCGGCGGGAGCATGCCGACGACCTCCTGGGTGGATCCCGGATATGCTGGCTCCAGGGGAGCCGGCAAGGATATGGCAGTGGACACGTCCTGCGCGGTCGTGTTGCCGACGTTCACCAGGTAGACCTGGAGCACGACATCGTTGTCCCCCGGGAATGCGTTGCCCTGTGCGATCCCATAGCCCTGCACGGATATGGAAGGCGCGAGGGAGACCGGGGCGTAAACCACGGCGGACGTCGTCAGGCCATTGTTATAGTGGATCGTGACGTTCACAGGGTAATCTCCAGTCGTCGCGTTGAGCGATACGCCGGCGACGAACGAGACCGGTATCTGTGCGCCGGGCGGAATCGTGCCCACGCTGACGTTGTCGGTGACCAGCTGAATGGGATACCCGGCTGATACGAATACGCTGGCGTTGTATGCTGGACCGGTGCCCGAGTTGCCCACGACGATCGTCAGCACGCCGTGCTGCATTCCTGGATAGGCCGCCGTCGGCGATGACTGTGATCCCCAGTAGGCAAGGTACGCGACGGGCCTCGCGTAGAGGGTGACCGGGGCCTGCAGGTACTGCGTGAAGTTGTAGACATAAGTTGAGTGAACGGTCGAGTTGCCCGCGACGACCGTGTAGTTCACGAAGGATGATATGTTGTAGATGCCGTCGGACGCGCCGGGCGTGACGTCCATGTAAAACACGGCCGGCACAGTTGTGCCGGGCGGTATCAACGTGAAGTTGATCTCACTGGCCGCGCCGGGTGAGAAGTTCAGGGGATATGTAGGGTAGAGCTCGATGGACGCGTTCTCCACTGGGTACTGACCGGCGTTGGTCAGGTAAACGGTGTACGGCACGTACGTGGATCCCGGCTCCACGGCCATCGGTGATGACTGTGATCCCCACGTGGATCCAGATACTATGAGAGGGCCCGCGGACGCGGACGCCAGCTGAGCTGGAATCAGAATGAGGGAAATGGTCACCAATGCCAGGACAAGCGCGGTTGAACGCTCCATGGCGCGCGCTGGGAGATGCGCGCCAATATATGGCTTACGTCGATTTCGATATCGGAACTGATCTGGATCCCGCGCCGGCAGCTCCCGATACCAGCCCCCGGGCGCGGGCCCTCCTGACCCCCGCCCTGTATCCCGCGAAGCCCAGGACGGCGACGGTCACTATCACCAATATGAACCCTATATCTATCGCATCGAGGTTCGGTATACCTATTCCCGTGGGGAGGGATACGTTGAGGAGCTGCGGGAAGGCAATGATCGCTGCCCCCGCGACCGCGAAGACGATCCCACCGTACGTCAGGACGTAGTAGGTAATGGTCTTGCCGACCAAGGCGACTCCCTCCCTGCTTAGGTGCTTCATCGAGGTGAGCCACCTGGCGAATCCGGCGCCCCAAAGCACCTGCATGGTCATAGTGCCCACGCCGAAGAGCGCACCTGGTATCCAAGCGAAGAGTGGTCCCGGCATGGCTGGCGCGACGACGGTCATCAGTATCAGCGCATACGCGCCTATACCCCAGCCGGCGACCAGGCCGTGGAGGAATGCGAGCTTCACGGGAACGGGTTTCGTGAGGTCATCCACCTCCGAGAAGACGGGGTTAACCTCGTGCTCAAACTCCCTCCTCTGGGCCTCACTTCCCTTCCTGTGTATTCCGAGCGCCACGCCCAGCCTCTCCTCTATGTAGTGCCAGTGGAGGTACTTGCCCCTGCTGGCTATGTAGAGGCCGGCAATCAGCATGACGATCCCGACGACTATGTACACGGCTCCAAACGCGAGCGAGCTCTCGAGGACGGATGCCAGCGCGAAGTACGCCAGCTCCGTCAATATCGCACGCTGCAATGTGAAGCCACTCGAGAACACGAGTCCGGCCTTCGCTCCGCCCCTCGTCGAGAAGGTCCCGACGGAGTACGAGAAGGTTATCGGCCACGTATGCTCATCCGGCGTCGCTCCGTGCAGGAGGCCGAGTATATATGAAACTAGAAGGAGGCCGACCAGACCCATGCCGCTGAGTCCAATTATCTGGGAGAGTTCCACGCCGTTTCACCTCCTACTATGGCTGTATTGGATATCCGTGGGGGCACTTCGACGGATTGCCCAGAGCGCTCAGTATCATGGGCGCCATTGAAGGTCCCACTATGTAATCGAATTGAGCCACGAGGCCGCATGCGTCGTCAGCGCTGAGGCCACAGCTGGCGAAGAACACCTCAAGCGCCCTGTGCACCGCGAGTATCCCCCTAGCAGCCTCCCTCCCACTCTCGGAGAGCGATATGAGCCCCCTCCTGCGCTCCACGTATCCCTTGGACTCGAGTCTTCCCAGGAGCTCCAACGCCGTGGGTGGTTTTATCTTGAGTGACCTCGCCACATCGACGAGCCTGAGTGGTAGCCTCGAGGACTTCTCCTCGTTGTAGATCGCGAGGAGACAATCGCGCTCCTTTTTTGTCATGTTAGGCTTGGTCTCCATTTCTTAGGACTGTGCTAAAGATGTTAGCCTAATAAAGATTTCGTGGTTTCTGCTTTGTTGCGCGACTAGAGGACTAACTCGCACCCCTAGCAGGGGGAGCGAGCCTACCGTTCCCTCATCTATACATCGCCATCAGGAACGAGTTGTATATCGCGGCCTTCAGCAGCAGCTCCCTCGCCGCGTTCGCGAACTTCCTGGCCATGACGTGCTCCCCGAATATCCTCTTCAGAGCCGAGAACAGTCCCTCCACCGCCCAGCGCATCCCGTACCCGTGGGCCCTGCTCCAGCCAGCCCTCCCCAGGCTCAGCACCTCCTCCACAGTCCTCTTCCTGACATAACATCCCCTGCTCCTGGGCACGGAGTTCCTCCTCACCCTTATGACCGGCTCTATCCCCCTCTCCTCCAGGAAGCTGAAGTTCTCCCTCGAGTCATATGCCCCATCCGCCAGGAGCCTGCCCACATGCACGCGTCCCTCAGCTCCCTCGACGAGCGACCTCATCATCCTCCCATCCCCCACCTCGTCCGTGGTCATCTCCATCGATACGACCTGCCTGGTCCTCACGTCCACGGCCACGTGAAGCTTCAGGTAGCCCTTCCTCACCCTCCACATCCTCGTCATCCAGTCGCCTCCGTTGTGCGCCTTTATCCCAGTGGAGTCGACGGCTATGGTCACGGGCCCATTGGACCTGAGCAGGGTCTCATCGAGGTCGATCTCGAGGCGGTCCGTCCTCCTGGCTATAGTTGTGTAATCGGGGACGGGGAGGCCCGGTATGAACCTGGCCAGGGACCTCACGAACCCCTCGGTCTGGCGGTAGGGGAGGTGGAAGATCGCGCGGACAGTGGCCAGGAACCTCATGTAGGAACTGGGGTAGTGGAACGGCTCCCCCTCCTTCCCCCTGTTCTCCTCCTCCAGCTCCATCCTCCAAGCCTCCATCATGTCCCGGTCTATGAGGAGCTCCCCCCTCCTCACGAGGTCCTCGTTGTACTTGGCCCAGTCCCTCTCCGCCATGGTAGACACCGATGTTTCCGGTGGAGATAAGCGTTGATGACCCTCCCATACGGGCCATCAACACAGGCCATGCAACACAGCAGTGGTTTCCAACACGGAGGAAATACTCGCTTCACGTCTGCTGCAGCACATCGATCAGAGGCCCAGTATACCGGGTGACATTATTCCCCTGGGATCCAGCACCGACTTCAAACTCCTCAAGAAATAGTAGTACTCCCCCATTCTGGGCATCTGATCTGCCCATATGCCCCCTATGCGATACGGGACCGCCCCGGACTCGAGCACGCGCACCTTTACGTCGTTCCACGCCGCTATGGCCCTTGAGCGTGAGTCCGAGTCCCTCGGGTCGAAGTAGATCGCGATCACGGACACGAAGCTCCTATCGGTGAGGAATCCGCCAACCCCCATCCTGAGTCCATAGACTTCGCGTACATGGGCTGCAAGCGACTCGAATTTCCTAAGGTAATCGCCGAGGGATCCCAGCGGGACATGTACCATGAGGGCGGCGCGCATGCCGGCCTTGTAGGCGAACTCCCTGACCCATGCGTCCTTCTCCTTGACGAGCTTCTCGGCCTCCGCTGGGCCCTGGTACTTGCCCCTGGCTCGACCTCTATGTGCGCGCTCGGTATGAATTCCTGCAC
>JAGDXL010000031.1:0-16020 GCA_023256385.1 Nitrososphaerales archaeon | reverse complement strand
GGCTCCGGCTATCGCGTCAAGCCTCCCCATCTCAATCCTCACCTGATCCTCCGTGGGGGCGGCGACTATCACCCTAAGCCTGTGGCTCCACGGGGCCTTCTCGGGATAGAGTATGTCCAATGTCCACCCGGCTGCCAAGTATGCGTAGATCGTGGGGATCCTGGCCCTCCTGATCCGGTAGAGCGCGTCTGCAGCGTCGCCTAGGTCATCGAAAGTGTAGACCGCGAGGCCCACTCCGCCCGGAGCCTCCTCCACCCTTAGGGCCAGCTCCACTATTATGCCGAGTGTTCCCTCGGATCCCGCGAAGAGTCCCGTCAGGTCGTTGGCGAGCGAGTATCTGTAGAACTGACGCCCCGACCAGGGACTGGCCATCGAGCCCGTGGTGAGCAGGCTTCCATCCGGGAGCACAACCTTGAGTCCCAGGACGGCTTCCGCCTGGTTGGCCATATTGGGCCCGGTGCCCCAGCCGCTCCCGTGGCTGGAGAAGTTGCCGCCGACGCATCCGTGCCAGTTCTCCGGCTCCACCATCACCGAGAGGCCGTGTGACGCAAGTTCCCTCTCGAGCTCGAAGAAGGTTATACCGGGCTCGACCCTCACGCTCAGCGAGCCCTCGTCCACGGCCACGACATGATTCATGCGCCTCATATCCACGACGACCGAATCCCTGCGAACCGGCACGGCACCCCACAGGCTGGTGCCACAGCTCCTCACGTATAGGGGGGTACCGGTCCTGTTGGCCCACCTGACTATTCCCTGCACCTCCTCGATGCTACCAGGCCTCACCGCGGCGGTCGGCACCTGACCAGTCATGGGACTCGCGTCCCTGGCGTAGTGCCTGAGCTCCTCCTCGTCGACTATCAGGTTCTCGGGCCCAACTATCGAGCGCAGATCGTCCAGCGCGCCGGCATCCAACTACCGTCCCTCCGGCATCTCGACGCCCAGCTCCCTCAGATAGTCCCTCACTCCATCCCTCACGGAGTATGCCTCCCGGTATCCCAGCTCCTCGCGTATCCTACTCGCGTCCACAGGGGCCCTTATCGTCCTTCCCCCTGGCTCGATCTCTATGTGCGCGCTCGGTATGAATTCCTGCACGTACTCCGCCAACTGGCGAAGGCTCACCGCCTCGTCGCACGTGTTGTAGACGCGCCTTGAGTGGTTCTTCACGTTGAACCCAAAGGCCATGGCGTTAGCCGATTCCTTCACGTACTGCAGCACCCACACGCTGTCGCCGTCGGGCACCCTGACAGGCCTTCCGGAGGCGGCGCCCTCGAAGAGGTCGACGAGTACGTCCATGAACCCCGAGCGATTCCTCCCGTGGCCGAACACCAGCCCCAGCCTCATCCCTAGTACGTCGAGGCCATAGTTCTCGGCGTAGAAGTTGGCCGCGAACTCGTTTGCGACGTAGCTGACGCCGTGCGGGCTCATGGGCCTCACGGGCGCATCCTCGTCCACCTTCCTACCACCGTAGAGCTCCGGCGGTCCTATCTGCGCGTAGGAGCTAGCCCAGACGAGCCTCTCAACGTCCATTATCCTGGAGGCCTCTAGGACGTTCAGGAATCCTATCATCATGGTCTTAGTGACGTTCATAGGGGTCCAAGGAGGGGACTCCGCGGCCAGATATGCAACTCTGCGCGCAGAGTTGCGCTTGATCGCGTGTAGGATGTCCGGGAGCTCGCCCACGGACCCCCTCTCCACCCTGACCCGGGATGCCACGTCCCCCAGCTTCGACGTGTTGCCGGAGGGGCTGAGCACTGCCACATCATGGCCATCCTCGACTAGGATCCTGACCAAACGGGATCCTATGAATCCAGTGCCGCCTATGACGAGGTAGGACATCGCGCCACCTATAGTTTATTTCCATATAATTACATTATGCGAATCCCAGCTGAAGCTAGCGCCCGAGGGATCTCCGGACCTTCTCTGAGGCATTCCCCACGACCGGCGGACCGTGGCCCGGGAGCAATACGTCGAACTCTAGCTTCAGGAGCCTTCCCAGGCTCTCCCTTGCCCTGGCGTTGTCCCAGTCGTAGGGCGCCGGCGAGCCCTGTATGGAGCCATCCCTGACGTTGATGTTATCACCCGCGAACAGCGCGCGGCCGTCGTGTAGAGCGATGGATCCGGGAGTGTGACCCGGCACATGAATTACGCGAAATCCGAACACGAGGTCACCGTCCCTGAGCAGGACGTCGGGCTCCACCGGTTTCATATATGAGTACGCGCTGAGGGTCTCCTTCGGAACTGTGGACGGAAATGGCGGCCTCTCCCTGCCGCTGACGAATGGCACGTCCGCCTCATGTAAGTATACCTTCGCGCCGGTGGCCGCCCTTAGGTCCGCGGCCGAGCCCGAATGATCCAGATGATAGTGCGTCAGAATTATCGCGGAGATCCTAGCGCTGCCCAGGGAATCGGCCTCCTTCAATATCCTCTCGGCGTTTCCTGGGATACCAGTGTCCACGATGACAGCGTCGCCACCGCTTACCACGATGTACGAGTTCCCGTTGACCTGCTCTATTGGAATACGGTGAATGCTGTACACGCGCTCCGCCATGTGCAGTGCATGATGACCGACAGATAAAAATCTGACGGAGGGACCGGCTGTGCCGTGGGGCTCAAGGCAGCGCTGTTCTCGGGCGGCAAGGACTCCGTACACGCGGCACTGGCCGAGTGGCCAGTGGATCTCTTGGTCACGTTCGTGTACGAGTTCCCCAGGCCGTCGCCACATCTGGTTAACATCTCCAAGGTGATCGAGTTGGCGGGCGCCATGTCGATCCCTCTGGTGATACTGAGAGTTCACGGAGGAAGGGAGAAGGAGGAGGAGGCCAGATTAATGGGATCGCTCGGGGTCTCACACATAGTGGCCGGAGATCAGAACGTGGAGGATCATCTCAAGTACATGGAGGAGATGGCCAGAATGGCTGGAGCGGATCTCAGGGAACCGATCTGGGGAATGGATCCGGGGAAGGTGCTGGAGGATGAGCTCAGGGAGATGTCTTTCATAGTGATCGGGGCCGAGGAGAGGGCACGCGAACTGGTTTGTACACGCGTGGATGAGGGTTCCTCTGAGGCCTTCCGGAGAAAAGTGCAGGAACTGGGGATAGATCCCATAGGGGAGGCGGGGGAATATCACTCGCTGGTCACGGAGATCAGGACCCTGGGCGCATCGATAGGAGCCAGATGCAGGGAAGTTAGGTCGTACGGCGATTATTACGTGGCGCTCGTCGATTAAGAGCTCGTGCTGCAGGAGGACGCCCTGAGGAACGGGTTGCCCGTCGCCTCCGCACCGACCGTGGTGGGAGGACCGTGACCGGGATACACCACGTAGTGGTGGGGTATCTCCCGGTAGATCCTACAGATTGAGGATGCGAGCGCCCTAGAATCGGAGGCCAAGAGGTCGGTCCTTCCAACAGATCCGTTGAAGAGGAGATCTCCAGTCAGTATGAAGCCACTGCCCACAAGTGATATGGAGCCAGGGGTATGTCCTGGCGTGTGCATGATCCTCAGGCCATGCCAGATGGTTTGACCGTCCTCGACAAACTCCGCGCGATCTGGAGGAGCAGGCGGCCTGAAGCCCAGTTCCTCCGCCATCGATAGAAACTCATCCCTGAGCTCCCAGTCCAGCCTGTGTACGAGGAAGTCCGCGCCCGTGCTGTCCACCAAGGCCTTGGCACTCCAGATGTGGTCGAAGTGCATGTGCGTCGCCACGACGAATCGTAGATTCCTGCCACGGAGGACCCTGAGGATGTCCTCGACATCGCCGGCAGGATCGACCAGTACGCAGTCGTCCTCACACAGTATGTAAGAATTGGCCAGCAGTGGGCCTGTCATGAGCCTCATGGGAGTCATGGGCAGCTTCTCTTGAAGCATAAGGTCTATAGAAGTTATGCCTTGGAAATACGGCCCATCATCTACCGGAAACAGCGCATCGTGTTGACGGGGCGTAAGGAGGTATATTAAGTGCACTAGACATCGATGGGCGAAAATAAAGTATTGAAATTATAACTGTAATTTATTCCATATCCATCGCATCTACAGGACCGGCTGTGTGGTTGCGTACTGTGAGGGCCAGACCACTTGTGTAGAGACACTGTTCGAAGTGGAGTTGTAGAACGCCTGGACCCAGAAGTAAGTCATGTTGACGGAGTTGTAGAGCAGGCCGGCTGAGGGCGGGCCTATCAGCGTGTTGTTCGGCGGGAACGGGTTGTACACGCTGGCAAGGGGCCATGGGACCTCACTCGGGGTGAGCGAGTGGAAGGCGGCGAGCACCTGGCTCGTGTTGGTAGTGCCAGCCTTCATTATTGCCGCCAGCGATATGTACATCTGGTCTATACCGAAGGATCCGAGGGCGCCGAATGGCTCCCCAGCGAACGCGAGGTACTCGTTCCTGTACGTCTGCCAGCGCTGGTTGAGCGCGACGTCGGTCGTGTTGGCGTTCGTCGGCAGATTCGTTATTACGAAGTAGTTGAAGTAGGATGTAGCCTTTCCGAGCGCGGAATACACTACTGGATCATCAGCAGGGGTCCAAGCTATGGCCAGATCACCCTTGAGCTGTGGGAAGCTTGTTCCCTGCTGCAGCAACGTGATGATCTGAGGCGGCGGCAGCGCTATGACTATCACGTTGGGCGACAGCGAGGCGACGCTCGAAAGCGTGGACTCAAAGCTGGTGGTCGTGATTGGCACCCACTGCACGCTGACTATCTGAAGTTCGTTCTGGAGGCCCATCTGCTGTATGCTCATGTTGAGGCCATTGAACTCATCCACGGCGGTCGGCTCGCCCTGCTCCCCGAAGTACACAATCTTTATGGGGCCACTCGGATTTATCTGGTTCTTATACTCCACCAGGAACTGTACTATCTGCGATCCGAAGAGATACGCTGTGGGCTCTATGTGTATTATCATGTCGTTCTGCGTCAGCGGGGTCTGGTAGTTCGTGGAGGACACAGTTATGCCGCCCACGCCACCTATGTTGGATACATATATAATGTTATATTGCTCGATGGTAGAAATCTCCGCGTACATGACACCCGAGAACGCCGTGCCGATCGTCACCACTGGATGATAGGTATCGTACAGCTGAAGCAGCGCGGTGGGACCAACGCTCGGGTTCGTCTCATCATCAGTCCAAACAAGGTTGACCGTGTAGTTTCCCGGACCATCTGGCCCATTCGAGAGATAGATGCCGCCCTGGGTATTCACCTGATCGGCAACCATCTGCGCAGCCTTCAATATCTCCTCGCCGGCGAATCCGAAGGGTCCGGTGAGATCCGTTGCGACGCCTATCGTCACCTGTCCCACTATTACGTGAGTTGGAGTAGGCTTAGGAGGAGGTGGCCTGGTCGCGTAGTAAGCGGCCACACCCCCCACGATGACCACTATCACCACGACCGCTATTATTGCCCAAAGTGCAGTTCTGGAGATAGCTCTCCTTTTCATGCTCACCAACTGGAGGTAACAAGTACAATATAAATATTATTGTCAGTTATATACTATACTAATTAAGGTTTATCTATTCCACCTATACCGATGACTTTTCACATAAAACAATCGAATTGATCGACCAGTTATAGCACTATATACCGTTTGTGGATCAATATTTATAGCGCAGATGAATTAATTCGACGGGCGATCCCTCTTCTATCTGTTAGTCTACCGGATCGGTGATCCGTATTGCCCTATTCCACGTCAAGTAGCCCGTCCGATCCAACTGACACTTTATAGGTTCTCAGCGGGACCCTTATCTCCTCCTGTTCACATGGGACATCAGGTTTTACCTGTGGAGGCTCGATCATCTGTCCAGTTTTCACGTCGTATTTAGCGCCATGCGCCGGACAAACGGCGGTTGTTCCATGTACCTCGGAGAGTATAGCGCAGCCCATGTGCGCACACACCGCATCCATTCCATAGAATTTATCGCCATCCCTGACTATGAGGACAGGTCTCCCATTGAGCCACACCAGAATAGAGTTCCTGCCCTCCAAGGAGTGCACATGTATACGGATCTTCATTAATTTATCCTTGGAATGCTACCGTTTTAAGATTACTCACGCGCCGACGTACAGTATGAGCCAGGCCTCCAGCATTGCGGACGCGTAGAGAAGCGTGATGGATGCTGCGAGAAGTGCCAGCGAGATCCATATCCCGCGGCGATCGCCCGTGGTGAGAGCATGGTAGAGCGTGTATCCACCGACCACCGCGATGGCGTATGAGGAGAACTCCGTGAACGTGTCCGGCGCGAGCAGCACCGATAATACGTATGCATACCAGAGCTGATTGCCGGCCATCATCGAGGATGCGCCGGCCGCCCACACCAAGGAGGAGGTGTCCATCATGGAGAAACCGAAGAGCGCGGCACCTGCCACTGGGATGTACGATAGGAGGTCTATCTCTAGGTTGTGCGTGAAGATAGCGAAGGACATCGCTGGGAGGGTAGTGTACGTGGATCTGAACGTCTCGACCTCGTTCACGAACTGTGACACCGTGGAGGGGGATGCTATGGCGGTGTAGAAACCCGGCGGTGCTGCCACGGCGGCTATGGTCGCATAGGACATCAGCATCGCAGCTAGATACATCTTCAGCAGATTATGCCTAGGGCCCTCGCTGGGGGATTTGCCGTAGATGGAGAGTGCAAAGAGTATCGCAAATGCCGCCGGAAAGATCTCAGGATATTTGGACGAGATGACCGGTATGCGATAGAGCGGGATTCCGATGAGGTAGAGGACCAGGGCGAGGACCGCTGAGGCCGCGAGAAGCCGGAAGGGTCCATCTATGCTCACGAAATCCAGCAGTTTGGAGCCGAGGTCTTTCCACTGCACGTATGAGGGAGGCGCCGTGATCGGTAATAACAGTTTCCCGATTCCCTGGGTGAGGATGTGCGGTGAAGGTGTCGGAATGTCGGCCGCATAAGCATGCGTGCTCGACCATGCCGGCGGATCTAATTGTCGGATCTGCGCAGTTCACCGTTCCTGAAGCGCTCCACGGCATCAGCCGCTGGAACGTGAGGTGAGCGATATATATCAATGCCGGACGCCCTGAACGCCATCAGCCTCTCATGCCCTGCCTCGCCGATTATCGCCACCGAGACACCCTTCTGCTCGAGCATCGATGCGACGTTCCTCATGGGACCTCCCGGGGCCGGGTTAGGTATCTCCTCAGCAGCGCCACCTGGATCAACTATCAATATTTTCTCGGCGTCGGCGGCGCGATCCGCTACATATCCTGAGGAATCCTCGAACACCGCCACCCTAAGATTACTCGACGGCCTGCCTGGTTCCTCATGTATGGTCACCATGAGGAGATCCGGCATCTTAGCCCGGAGGATCTCCTCCACCCTGTCGGCTATCGCATCGGCGTCCCTCACGCTTATCGCAGGAGACGTCTCGAGGTGCATGGAGGCCATCAGGAATGGACCGGCCCTCCGGGTTCTTATGTCGTGCACGCCAACAACTCCGGGTACTTTTGTGACCATCTCCTCTATGCGGGAGGCCGCGGCCACGTCTCCGGCGTCCAGTAGGGTCAGTATGGAGGATTTGCCTATGAGATATGCCTGGTATAGTATGAAGACGGATATTCCCAGGCCCACAGCGGATGGTATCCACATGTAGCTCCAGACCTGCCCCAGGACGCCGACCACGACTACGATTGATATCAGAACGTCCTGGAATGCATGCGCGGCCTCCGCGCTCAACGAACTGAATATGCTTCCCCTGGACCTCCTCAGGTAGGATGCCAGCCCGTAATACACCACGGCCGAGGCGGATTCCAAGGCGATCAGCAACAGCGGATCGCCGACGATCACCGGACGTGGTCTAACCGATTCCCAGGCGATCTCGACGGCAGCTGCACCTATTGCCACTGAGACCACCAGCGCCGCGAGGTTCTCGGCCTTGTACAGCCCGAATGGAAACTTGGAGGTGGGACGCTCCTTGGCAAGCCTCAACCCTATGTACACCGCAAGCGCCGTAAGCGAATCGGCAAGAGTGTGGACGCCGTCGGCCTCGACCGCTATGCTGCCCAACCGATAGCCGAGGATGAGCTTCGCCGCCGCGAATGCTAGGTAGACTACGCCGGCTATAGATGCTGCCCTTAGGCCACTCGAGAAGGCCTCGGCCCACTGACCACGTGCCTCCACGCCATCACTGAGCGTTGGCTCGGAATAAGTGTTGTCGACGCGCATAATTTTTGTGCTATAGCACAAAAATATATCCTTTACGAGCAGTCGGCTGCCTCTGTGGACGGCCGATGATATTTAGAGGGCCGAGCACGGTCAGCTAACAGTCAAAAATACATTGAGCAAAATATAGAATATTATTCATACATAAAATTAAAATTATAAGTAGGCGAGCTTCATCCTAGGAAGACGGATGATATGTATCCCAGGATCAGCGGGGCGACAACCCCGATCGCTATTATAGCGATCGCACCGACCACCAGTGCAGCCAAATAACGACCCTCTATCCTGGGGCCCTCACCCTTCGCCAACATCTCCCTGACTATCACAGCGTAGTAGAAGGCACTGATTCCGCTGTTGATCAATGCCAGTACCGCGAGCCATATCGAGTAACCTGCCGCGGCGGTAAACATGTACAACTTCCCCCAGAATCCAAGGAACGGCGGAAGGCCCAGGAGGCTCAGGATCAGAATTGATGCAGCTATGGCCGCCACTGGACTGCTGGAGAGCATGCCGCGGACGCTGGACAGCTGGCCGCCGGCCTCACCGGCCAGAGCGAACAGCGGAACCTTGGCCAACGAGTAGGCCACTGCCTGTATCGCCACAGCGTAGTACGCCACGAGCAGCAACGCATGATATGAGGGACCTAGTCCCGCGAAGTACGCGGCCGCCGCCACCGCGGTCATTATGTATCCGACCTGCGCCATGCTGCTGTACGACAAGATCATCTGGAAACTCCTGCTGCTCAGCGCCGCGAAATTGCCATAGACCATCGTCACCACCGCCAGAACTGCGGCCGTGAGCGCGATGGGAACCGACAGCGGTCCTGCGGCCTGGACTATCACTATTCTGGCGATGATCGCTATGAACCCGAGCTTGACGACCCCGGCAACGAATGAGACGACCCGGCCGTCGGCGCGCCCGTAGACGTTGGGCAGCCACCAGTGGAACGGGAACAGGCCCAGCTTGAAGCCGACGGCCGCCAGCGCGGCCACTATGCCCGCCAGCGCAAGCCCGCGCACGCCCAGATATGCCATGGATCCAGGGACCATTGATGAGGATATGCTGAGGGGCACTATTGCGAACGATGTCGCCCCCTGGAGCGCCGAGGTCAGCGCGACCCAGGTTATCAGGAACAGCGTAGCGACTATTCCCACCATTATGTATCTGACGGATGCAGCCTTGCTGTGTCCATCGTCCGGGAGCGCTATGAACACGTAGCTAGCCACGGACACTATCAACCACGTGGCCAGCACCACCAGCGCATCGGCTGCTCCGGCTAGGAAGAACAGGCCGAAGAGCACCAGAGGCACCAAGCTGAACGCCGCCGGGCTGGTGGACCACTTAGAGGCATCCGATCCGATGGCTATGAGCATCAGTATGGACGACACGGCGGCGCCGAGCATTATTATGGAGCTGAACGGATCCTGCACAACTAGGCCGCCGTAGAGCGATACAGGACCAGCCATGCTCGCGTACAGCGACGCTATGGAGGCCACCAGGAACAGCAGAGACCCGGAGTAGGCCAAGGCTAGCGAACCCCTCCAGCGGCGACCGGCAAGTGGAGCCGCCAGCCCCGTGGCCAAGGTCAGATACACCGCAGCCTGCAGCACATCCAGCAACATACCGGACATTCTAGATCACCCCCCAGACCATCAGTATCAGAAGGACTAGCACACCGGTGAGCGACAGGTAGAGCGCCAGCGAGTAATCCGTGCGCCCGCCGAACGTCGCCCTGAGGCCGGTGGAGGATCCCCTGGCGAATGCCGGCAACAGGCGATGATAGAAGACGTCTATTCCATGATCGACCACATGTAGCACGAGCGAGAGGCCTATGAATGAGTAGACGAATGCGTAGTATATTATCGAGTTGAGGTACCATCTGTCGAACAGGAAGGAGTGTATACCTGAGAGAAGCCTGCTGGACCTAACCGCGGACATGAAGTCCACACGCCTCAGGTACGCTGCGACCACTAGCAGTATGTCCACGACTAGCAGCGAGGTTATTGCTATCGTCGCGATGTCTATGGCAGGCATGAACTCCGGCCTCACGAGCACCGAGAGGGTCTGGTACACGCCCTGTGATAGCTTAGATCCAGCGATAGGCCAGAATATTCCCAGGAGCAGCGCGCCCAGGGCTAGCAGGAAGTATGGACCGAGCATGAGCGAGGGAGCCTCGCGCGGACCGTGGACACCCTCGTGTCCCTCAGCGTGAGCGTGGACGGGCGGCAAGTGGAAGACCCTGACGGCCAACCTCGTCGTGTAGGCGGCCGTGAAGAACGCGGTCACGACCGCCACTAAGTAGAGCACCGTGTAGCCTGACTGCGCGACGCTCTCGAGCACGAGCTCCTTGGAGAAGAATCCGCTGAGAGGAGGTATGGCGGCGAGGCTGAGGCCGGAGAGCCACATGGCGACCGCAGTAGCCTTCATGTACTTCGCGTAGTTGCCCATGTCATCTATGAACCTGCTCTCGGCCACGTGGAGGGCCCAACCGGCTATCAGGAAGAGGGCGGCCTTGAAGACGGCATGGCTGAGCAGCTGCGCGAGCCCGGCGAACACGCCCTGATCCATCGCGGCGAGGGCCGCGGACCCCTGAGTGACCAGTAGACCTCCGGCGGCCGCGGCGAGTATCATGTAGCCCAGCTGACTGGCCGTCGAGTACGCCAGAATCAGCTTGAACTCGTTGCTGACCACCGCCATGGTGGCCATCATGAACGCGGTGAGCGCGGCGAGCGCGGCCACTATCCCGAAGTAAACCTGCGACTGCGCCTCGGCGACCACGCCGGCAGCTACTGCGCCGACGAAGAATATCGGCGCGAACCTTAGGACGAAGTACACACCGGCCTTCACCATTGTGGCGGCATGTATGAGCGCAGACACCGGGGTCGGGCCCGTCATGGCCGTGACGAGCCATTCGTGGAACGGGAACTGCGCGCTCTTGGCGAGGGCACCGAGTGTGAATATGAAGAGAACGGCGGCGAGCAGGTCATTGTTCGCGAGATACGCCATCCAGGACCCGGCGGACGCCGCTAGTCCGGGTATGCTGAAGGTGTGTGCCACGAGGAACAGCACGCTCATGCCGACCAGGAAGCCGACGTCCCCCAACCTGGTGAACATGAGGGCCCTGACTCCGCTGTTGCTGGGCTCGAAGTACATGGGAAGTCCGAGTGCCTTCCTGCCGGGCACGCCCACCCATTTGTCCTCCTCGTCGGTGTACCAGTGGCCTATGAGCGCGTAGCTGGCCAGCCCCGTGCCCTCCCATCCTATGAACATCAGCACGAGGTTCTCGGCCACCACGAGGAGCAACATGGAGCCCACGAAGAACGTTATGAAGAAGAAGTAGCGCTGGACTCCCCAGTCGCCCTTCATGTACTCCAGGCTGTAGACGGCTATAAGGAAGCTGAGCCAGGACACTATGACGGCCATTATCGCGCCCAGCCCATCCAGATAACTACCCACGCCTATCGCCAGCGACGTGCCGGATCCGATGTTCAGGCTAACCCAGTTCCAGCTGCTCACGGCATCTATGGTCTCATGCAGCGCGAGCACGTTGTACAGTGCGAATGTGGACACCATGGCCGCGGCCAGTATGCTCAGGACGCTCATGAGGCCGTAGAACCTCTCGCGCCTGACGCCGAGCAGCCAAGCGACCGCCATCACTGCGGCGGCCGCAAATGGCACCAACCATATGGATGACCAACTATACCAGGGCGCACTCACGATCATGTCACACAACACCTCCTAAACCTGAGCCCAGGATCAACCTGAGCCAGGCGGCAACCCCCGAGATCATGGGGTTGACCATTATGAACAGGACGAAGCCCAGGATAGCTATGGCCAGCATGGAGAGCTTGAAGGGATCTATCACCTCCTTGGCGCTCCCCTGATCGCTCCTGGGCTGCCCGTAGAAGATGCGCCTCATCGTGACGAACGAGTACGCTGCCGTCACGCTCAGCGCTAACATGAGGAGCGCGGTCATGCCGATCATGTACCCTAGACCGTTCATGGCATATGTCTGGACGACACCGAGCACGATGAACAGCTCGCTCCAGAATCCGAGGGCTGGTGGAAGGCCGCTCAGGTTCATGAACCCGAAGAGTGCAAGGGCAGCGACCAGTGGATACCTCCTGGCGAGCCCTCCCATGCGGCCTATGTCCCTCAGGTTGTGCATCTCCACTATGAAGACGCCGGCCGTCATGAAGAGGAGGGCCTTTCCGACTGCGTGAGATGCATAGAGCAACATGGAGCCCACGAGCCCGTACTGGGTCAGCGTGGCTATTCCGAGCAGCATATATCCCATCTGGCTGACGCTCGAGTACGCCAGAAGCCTCTTGAAGTCAGTCTGCCTGAGGGCGTTGAGGCCCGCGTAGACTATCGTGAGGAACGCCAACCCCATCAGGAACGGCCTCCAGGACTCCATGATCATGGGGAAGTATTGGACGAGGAACCTAGCCATGGCGTACCCGGCGAGCCCGATCAGGCTCGGGGACAGGAGCGCGGATATCGGGGTCGGGGCCTCGGCGTGCGCGTAGGGGAGCCACATATGGACCCCGAAGAGCGCCATCTTCACGGCCAGCCCGACGAACATTAGCAGCGCCACTACGACCGCCATGGATCCCAGGGCAGTCGCAGGTCCAACCGGAACCAAGTTTGTTCCACTGAGCACCAAGTAGTCGAAAGCGCCCTCCACCACTCCGTAGTAGAGTGCACCCGCCAGGAACGTAACGGCACCGATGTGGGTCCACACGAAGTAGAGCATCGATATCTTCCACCTCTCTCCATACCCGTAGTACATTATCAGGAGGAACGATGAGATCAGGGTACCCTCCAAGAATATGTAGAACTCAACCAGGTTGGTCGCAAACGCGACGCCCAGCATCGTCGCGGCGAACACGTTGTAGAGGAACTGATAGGCGCCGTAATCCGGCGGGGACTCGCCGGCCGAGCGCATCTCCTCTATCCGGTGCCCCATGTACTTCAGGCCATAGATGGAGACAAATGCCGTCACTATGGAGAGGGCTATCACGATGGGAGCGGAGAGGCCGTCGACGCCCAAGTACATGTAGCCTATCCTGTAGGATGTGAGATTGAACCCGATGGAATCCACTAGGCTCTCGGCGCCCGACGCATAGAGATAGGCTACTATGCCCAGCGGTATGAGAAGTGAGAGTGCGGATGCGTAGGAGTAGCCACGCCTCCACCGATCGCCGCTCAGCCAAGCAGCTATACCCAACACTATGGGCAGGGCGATCGATATCCAGAATATGGGCACTGAGGCGATCATCACTCGGGCACCTCCTCGAGTTTATCGGAGGACATCGACCGAGACGTGCGGTAGTAGGACACCAGCACGGCCACCACCACTATTATCTCGGCCGACACCACCGAGATGACGACCACGCCGAAGTACGTGGCCGATGATGTGTTCATGGATAGAAGGGGCAGCAACATCATGAGGAGGCCGTTGAACGCGACCTCCACTGACAGGAGCTGCCTCACGAGGTTCCTGGAATAAGTAAGGCCGTACGCACCCATAGCCATCACAACTATCCCGAACGCAACAACCGCTAAGTTCACGGGATAGGCCACCGTCAATTTCCTCTACCCCTCCTGGCCACGCTTATGGCCTCGACCAGGGTGGCCGCCTGTGCTATTACTATCAGCGCCACCACGAGCGAGTAGCGGCTCAACAGGCCACCGACCGTGGTCGTCATACTGACAGGCTGTGGCTCGACGTAGAGCCCATAGATCCCCGCTGAGAGCGCAACGCCGGACCAGAGGGCGGCCACCAATAGGGCCACTATGACGCCCCTGCCGGAATTCCTCCTCTCTTCCTCCCTGAGGCCCAGCAGCGAGAGTGTGATTATTATGAACATGACCGCGGCGCCCACGTACACTATAACCAGAAATGCCGATATTATGCCGAAACCCAGTATGGCCAAGTCCGCGGCCACTATGGATCCCAGGACCGCTAGGGCTGAGCTAGCATAAACGAAGTCCTTCGCCCGCACGACGTAGTACGCGGCTATCAATGACACGAAGCCCATCACGAGCGCCCACACGAACAGCCAGTTCATGCGGATCCACCTCCCTCCGAAGGCTTGGAGGTTGATTCCCCTTGTTTCTGAGCGGCCTGGGCCTGCTGTGGGGCGGGCGCTGGGGATGCGGTGGGTGCCGCGCCGCTCTCCGGCCCCTGAGGCGGCTCCTGGGCCTTCACCTTGACCAACCCGCGCCTCTCGTCGAAGATGTACCTCACAGGTATTCCCTCCTTCGCCGTGGCATACTCCGGCTCCTTCTGGAACTCATCGAGCGTGAGTATCAGCTCGTTCATGTTGTAGTAGACTATATCGTGGTAGGGGACGTGATAGAGTGCCTCGGTCGGGCATATATCCACGCAGTACCCACAGAATATGCACCGGTTGTAGTTTATGACGGGGTACTTCTTCTTGGCCCTCTCACCCTCCTTCTGCGGTAGGAAGAGCATGCGCATAGCCCTGGTCGGGCATATCCTGGCGCAGGACCCGCACCCTATGCATTTGTCGTAGATCAGGACGATGAATCCCCTGTACCCGGTGTTGAGCTTTATGTACTCGTGCGGATACATAAGGGTGAACCTGTTGGGATCCAGGAAGTACTTGACGCCCAGCACCAGGGCACCCACGTTCCCGGATATGATGCGGCCCAAGATGCCCCTCTTGGGCGACTCCTTTACCTCTATCTTAGCTGGCAAGCGCCATCACCCCCATATACGCGTACACGTGGAAGTACGCCTCCGCGAAACCTATGCCGATGGCGGCAAGCGCCAGGGGCACCAAGATCTCCCAGCCTATCCCCAGGGCCTGATCTATTCTGTACCTACCATAGACGGCCCTGAGGAAGCTCATGATCGCCATTATCACCAACGCCTTCACGGACACTATGAGGCTGGGGACCAGATATCCCAGCACGAATCCCGGGCCGGGCACGTATGGTGCCCATCCCCCGAGAAATATCAGCGCCATGAGCACCGAGAAGACCCATCTCTTGATGTAAGCGGCGCCCATGTCCAGCCCGTACATGAGGCCTGTGTACTCCGTGTAGGGCCCAGCTACTATCTCCGACTCAGAATCCGGTATCTCGAACGGGAACCCGCTGGTCGTCATCAGCGTCGCAATGAACGCCGTGAGGAACGCGAGAGGATCCAGTAACCCGAACCAGAGTCCACTAGACTGCGCCTGCACGATGTCCACCAAGTTGTACGTGGACATGGCGGCAGCCACCGAGAGCATCGAGAGGACAGCCACCAGCTCGTATGCCGTGACTATGAAGGACTCCCTGACACCTCCTATCACCGAGAACTTGTTGTTGCTGGCCCATGCCATAGCCATGACGAATATCGGGGATAGGGTCATCAGGGCAACGGCCAGCAGGAGGCTGTAGTCCATGGGGATGGGCCAGAATGCCGGATTGGTGGTTAAGGGCATGGCGTCGAGGGGAAGCAGCGAGAGTATCACCGCCGCGACCGGGGCGGCGAAATATATCACCGCGTCGACTGTGCGCGGAACTATTATCTCCTGGAAGGAATACCGTATCAGGTCGGCTATTAACTGGGTAGCACCGCCCGTCCTGGGACTGATCTCGTATGGCCCGTATCTCATCTGGACTCTGGCAGCGGCCTTCCTCTCGAACCAGATTATGAAGATCGCAACCACAAGAGCCGCGATAAGCCCGGGTATTATCACGAACTGATACACCGGTGGATAGAAGATTATGTAACGCAGGATCCCATGTCCGATCTCGTAGGGAGTTACCATATCCACCACCTCATCTATCCCACTCCGGCGGGAAGTAATCGAAGCTGCCATATATGGCGGGTA
>JAGDXL010000014.1 GCA_023256385.1 Nitrososphaerales archaeon | reverse complement strand
GATGAGGTCCTACGCCATGACCAGGACAGGGGCGCCGATGTAGGGGTGCCATGCCGAGGCATGGACCGGAGGGTATCGGACGGCCGCATGTAGCCATGCTACTCAGTAATTAGATAATTAAATATAGATTGCGAAACACAGCAGTACTGTGCGTATGTAAGAAAAATTCTAGCCTATTGCGGTGAGGCCGCCGTCCACGTAGATTATCTGGCCGGTTATGAAGTCGGAGGCCTTTGACGCGAGGAACACCGCGACCCCGACTATGTCCTCCGGCACCGCTATGCGCCCCATCGGTATACTGTCCAGATACCTCTTCACGTGATCGGACGAGGTAAGTCCCGCGCCCATTCCGGTCTCTGTCGAGACCAGCGCCGGACCTATCGCATTGACTCTGACGCCGTACGGCGCCCACTCAGCGGCTAGCTGCCTCGTGAGCATGGCGACCGCGCCCTTCGTGGAGGAATAGGCGATGTTTCCTCCCCACTTGGTGGCGCGTGAGTCCCTGACTGAGGACATGTTGATTATCTTGCCGTACTTCTTCTCTACCATGACCCTGCCGAACTCCCTGGAGGTCAGCATCACGCTCTTCACGTTGACAGCGTACATGCGATCCCAGTCCTTCGCTGGGAAATCGAGCGCCGGATACTTTATGTTGATCCCCTGTGAATTCATCAATATATCCACAGTGCCGTAGTTCGCGACCACGTTCTCCCTCGCCT
Organism: Nitrososphaerales archaeon; assembly: GCA_023256385.1. Taxonomy (GTDB): domain Archaea; phylum Thermoproteota; class Nitrososphaeria; order Conexivisphaerales; family Conexivisphaeraceae; genus Conexivisphaera. Next base: position 2,753 of record JAGDXL010000014.1, on the reverse strand, counting down.
TTACCACCTGCGCCTCATCCGTGGCGTCGAACTGGAGTACGCCCACCTCGCGTCCAGTCTTTTCCTGGACCTTCTTCGCTATTTCCTTGGACCTCTCGGGCGGAACTATATCAGCTATCACTACCTTGGCGCCATATGTGGAGAACGCCTCGACCAGGAATCTCCCTATCCCTCCGGCACCTCCAACGACCACCGCCACCTTGTTGTCGAGCCTGAAGATGTCGGAGAGGGAAGCCATGGAGTACTCGGCGGAACCGGAGCTCATCTGGGGGTCACTTCTACTTCTTCTCCACCATAGCCACGAGCCTGACCATCGAGGCGTCTCCGCCTATCCATTTGATCGGGAACGCAGCTATGAGCGCCCTCTTTCCGGTCACCTTGTCTATATCACCGCCTGCGTTCTCGATGCCCCATATGCCATGGGTATAGAGTATCCTGTGCGACGGCTCCCAGTAGGGGAAGTCCTCGCGCACGTCCCTTCCGGTCTTCTTCTTGTACAGGTCAGCCAGCCAAGGCATTATGGGGGGGTTGCCCTGGCCCATGTTACCCTGCACAAGCACTGTGGCAAGCGGGTGATCGGTAGCCTGTACGTCCTGTGCTAGTCCCTTTATCTTCCTCTTCAGCAGCCACTCGGCACCCTCCTTGTAGAGGCCGGGAGCGAACAGGTAGTACCTGGCGGCGTCGGCGAAGTACTTGTGCCAGCCCGTGTTTATGACCACTATATCGCCCTCCTGAATCTCCGGCTTGGCCTTCTCGAGATCCTCTGGCTTTATTATCTCCCATTCCTTTTTCGGTATCGAGATTATTACGCCCTCGCCGATCATGCGATCGAGCGGTATCTGATCTATGCTGGGATAGCCCTCCTCCACATGTATGGGAGCGTCCATATGGGTGGCCACATGCATGGAGCTGCAGATCCTGATCGTGCGCGCCCTGGCGAATGCGTGATTGCGGACCACGCTGAACTCCGGGGAGCCATTCGCGGTCGGCCATATGACCGACTGCGCGCCGAACGGCTGGGATAGGTCGTATATCTCGACCTCGTGGCCCCAGAATTTCAGCGTCCTCGGCTTCACGATATCCTCCGCCCTTCCGAGGTCCTTCTTGGTGAGGCCGCCGTGCAGGCTCCTCTCGAGCACGTCGGCCATCTCGGTCGCCAGATCAGCTAGGAATGGTGATGACATCGTGTCATGGGATGAACTATACTCTATTTAAACCTTGTCTAAAATATCGACTTTTGATAAATATTATTATGAAGGATATCGAAGTGAAATAGCCGCGCTGCCCTCTAAGCGGTCGCCTCACACACCCTTCCACTGCGGCTTCCTCTTCTCCAGGAATGCGCGGGCGCCCTCCTTCTGATCCTCGGTCGAGAACAGCTGGGAGAACACCTGGGATTCGTACTTTATCCCCTGGGTGAGCCCGAGCTCAAGTGATGCATTGATGGCCTCCTTGGCCGCGGCTATGGCCACGGGGCTCTTGGACGTGAGCTTTCCCAAGAGTTCCTCCACGGCAGCCTGAAGGCCCTCGGGGGGCACGACTTTGTTCACTATGCCCAGCTCGGCAGCCTCCTTGGCGGATATCGTATCGCCCGTGAATATCAGCTCCTTCGCCTTCTTTTCCCCGACATGCCGGGGAAGCATCTGCGTGCCGCCGCTTCCGGGTATCAGCCCTATTCCTATTTCGGGGCTGCCGAACTTCGCGTCCTCAGATGCCACTATCAGGTCGCAGGACATGGCGAGCTCGAATCCCCCGCCCAGACAATAGCCATGGACCATAGCTATGACTGGTTTCGGCATTTCCCTGATGATCCGCTCTATAACGAATGCCGTGCCAAGCTCCTTGAGCTCCTTGATAGCCATCGTGGGAGTCCACTCGAGCATAGCCCTGATGTCCCCTCCGGCGCTGAACGCCTTTCCAGAGCCCCTTATGACGACCGCCCTTACGGAGTCATCCCTCCACGCGTCCTCCAGCGCCGCCCTGAGGTCTGCCCTCATCCCCTTCTCCAGGGCGTTATACTTCTCGGGGTTGTTCATGGTTATCCACGCCACGCCATCCCTCTTCTCGTAGAGCACCTTGGTGAGATTAAGCGACATCGCCAAGGATCATGTATCAGGGAATATGACCCTTTCCCAACCCTCCACCGAAGGTCGATGCGAATTTCGTATATGCAGAAAAAGTCCAACAAAGAGCAACAAAGGTTGTCCACCGAGCCGGTGGACGCCCGACGACCTACTGTTTCTCGAGGAACAGATACCCCAGATACGCGCTCTCGGATACTTTGACGTCCATCCTCAGCGCGCCATAGCCGGGATACTCCACCACCACCGTGTACATCCCCGGCTCGAGCGCGTCGAACTTGAACTGTCCAAATCCATCGGTGGATGTCTTCGATATCTCCCTCCCATTCGAGAAGAGCGAGACGGAAGCACCCTCCACCAAGTCATCGCTGTCCTTCAGCGCCACGCTTCCCGCTATGAATAGCTTGGTCATCCTGTACAGGTCGATGTACAGGACGCCCGGCCCGACGCCCGGCTTTGGCTCATATGTCTCCGGCTTCCCAACGTAGAGCACCTTCGTGGTCTCGCTGCGGTAGGGTTCGCCGTTCGATCTCGCGAGCCTGCCAACATCGCTGTTCGGATCGTCGAGATCTCCGAAGAGCATAGCACCTGTGGGGCACGCATCGACGCATCTCGGCAGGAGGCCCTTGTCCACGCGGTGTGCGCAGAAGGTGCACTTCTGGGGTATCTGGA
>JAGDXL010000011.1:15000-31901 GCA_023256385.1 Nitrososphaerales archaeon | reverse complement strand
CCAGCCGGAGGCGACGCCTTCCTCCCTTATCTTTCTCTGGAGCTCCACTATGGAGCGCGCCACTGCCTCCGGCCTGGGAGGACAGCCCGGTATGTAGATGTCTATGGGTATTACCTGCCACGGCCTTATTATATTGTAGCTGTTGTAGAAGAGCCCGCCATCGAGGGCACAGACGCCCATCGCTATCGCGAACTTTGGGTACGGCATCTGCTCCCAGGTTATCCTCACGGAACACCCCATCTTCCGGGTCACCGTCCCCTCCACTATTATCAGGTTCGTCTGCCTCGGGGATACCCACGGCAATGACCCGTAGCGTTCGTTGTCGAACCTCGGACCCCAGGCTGCGCCGATCTCGCATCCGCAACAACTCGTCATCAGGTGAACCGGCCACAGGCTGAAGGCCGTAGCCCAGTCCACCATTGAGGGAAGCGGACCCTTCTTCAATATCTCCCTGGCGCGCTTGACCATCTCATCCATATCGGCCAGGAACATGTTCCCCTTCGAGAACATGGGCCTCTTCTTGTTTTCCTGCATAGGTTCAGTCAACCTCACACCTCCTGAAGATACCACTGTGCGACGCGCTTGGCCTCCCTCAACCCATACACGAGCAACGGCGCGTAGACCGCGACCAGTATCAGGTAGAGCTCGAGGACCCTACCTACAAGATACTCCGGGGCGGCGGCGACGAATGCAATTAGTATCACGGCCGGCTCAAGCGACATGAATGCTATGAGGTAGCCTAGATACTGAAATCCCAGCCTTCCCTTGCCCACGCCCTTGGGAGGATTGGATGACTCGAAGGGAACCTCCCTGTACTTCTCCCTCGAGGATATCTCTCTGTTCTGCTCTAGGAGTTTTCTGAGCAAAACCAGGGCGCCGATCAGAACGGCCAGCATGAACACGGGGACCACGATCATAGAGTTGGCGGAGAGCACGTATGGGCTGAAGGCGAGTGACGCCATCGCGATGCCCACGGCTGCCGCGCAGCCGCCGCTCTATTTATAGGTATCTTCGTCCAGATGTTATTTAATCTATGTTTGGCACTTAACTGCGACGCATCTGGCAAATTTGGATTATTCGGGACGTCCCGCGACCATGAGTTGACACATTTACGTCAGTTCACCACATGACCCGTCCGTGAATGATTATATGTGCGCGTACAACACAAGTGCGCAACGCCGTGGATGGCCGGAACACATAAGCAGTGCCGGCCAGCGTAAGAGGCAAACTCTTTTAGGATGCGTGAAAACACCCGCGGCGGTGCCCCTTGGACCGGGATGCATCTCTGACGTGCTACAACTGCGGATGGAAGGGAAGCCTTGAGGAATTCAGGTATACGTGCCCCCGATGTGGCGAGCCCCTGACTATAGTCTACGAGGGAGGACGCCTAGCAGAGAGCTCCAGGAAGGAGCTGAGGGGCAGGGGTGTGTGGCGCTACTCAGCATTCCTCCCGTTCCCCGAGGACGTAGAGCCTATAACGCTGGATGAGGGCTGGACGCCGCTGCATGTTTCCAAGCTTGCAAGTGGGCTCCGCCTCAAGAACGAGGGATTGAATCCCACGGCGAGCTTCAAGGACCGGGGCATGACCGTGGCGATAACGGATGCACACAGGAGGGGCGCGTCGAGGGTTATCTGCGCATCCACGGGCAACACCGCTGCATCGGTGGCGGCGTACGCCGCGAGGGCCGGCATGAGGAGCTACGTGTTGGTGCCATCCGGCGCGGTGGCCAAGGGCAAGCTCGCACAGGCGGTAGCGCATGGGGCAAAGATAGTGAAGATTAAGGGCGGGTTCGACGAGGCACTGAGGGAGGTTCTCGAGCTGCTCTCGAGTGACAGGAGCTTCTACCTGCTGAACTCGGTGAATCCCTACAGGATAGAGGGTCAGAAGACGCTCGCATTTGAGGTGTGGGAGCAGCTGGGTCGCTCGGTGCCGGACGCGATGGTCCTACCGGTTGGAAATGCCGGGAACATATCGGCTATATGGAAGGGATTCAAGGAACTGAGGGATGCTGGACTGACGGATTCCACGCCGAGGATGATAGGTGTCCAAGCCGAGGGCGCAGCTCCCTTGGCTAGGGCATTCGAGGAGGGGCTCGGTGAACTGAGGCCAGTTGAGAGCCCTCAGACTTACGCCACAGCCATAAAAATAGGAAGCCCGGTCAGCTGGAGGAGGGCTCTCATGGCGGCACGTGAGAGCCATGGAGCAATAATAAGCGTGGGAGACGATTCGATACTGGAGGCACAGAGGGATCTAGCTAGGGTGGACGGTGTGTTCGTGGAACCGGCGAGCGCCGCCTCACTGGCGGGCTACAGGAGGGCGCTCGCCGAGGGGTTGATAGACCGCGGCGAGAACGTCGTGGCAGTGCTGACCGGCCATGGGCTTAAGGATCCCGACGCCGTCATGAGGTTCGGCGTGGACGAGACGGAGGTAGAGCCGGGGAAGCTGAGGAGGGAGCTGAGCGCATATCAATGAGGATAATCCTCGCGGGTTATGGAAACGTCGGGCGCAATCTTCATCGCATTATAGAGGAGCGCAGGAGGGAGCTCCTCAGGCGCTTCTTCCTCGATCTAAACGTGGTCGCGGTCGTGGACCGCGGGGGGGCGGTCGTGCACCAGAGAGGAGTTCCGTACAGGGAGGCATCGGCCGCCAAGGAGAAATATGGAAGCGTAGCGCGCGCGGATCACGGCAGACCGGACGCGGACGTCGCGGAAGTGCTCGAGGAGGTGGACGCGGACGTCTACGTGGATACTACACTGCCCAACTTCCGGGACGGGCAGCCATCCATTTCCTACATGAACGCGGCGATGCTCAGGGGCATGCATGTGGTGACCAGCAACAAGGCGCCGCTTGCGCTCGCAATGCCGGCGCTGCTCGAGATGGCTGAGTACAGGAGGGTGAAGCTACTCTACAGCGGAACCGTGGGGGGCGGAACACCCTTTCTCAGCACCGCATCCGAGTCCCTGAGGGGCAACAGGATAAGGGCTGTGAGGGGCGTACTGAACGGCACATCCAACTACATATTGCACAGGATGGAGACCGAGGGGACGTCTCTGGAGGAGGCGCTGGAGGAGGCCAGGAGACTGGGTTACGCGGAGGCGGATGCATCGCTCGACATCGGCGGAATGGATGCCGCGGCGAAGCTGGTGATACTCACCAATCACTCCATGGGTTCTAGGTATACGTTGAAGGATGTAAGATACAGCGGTATAGAGGGCGCGGCTCCTCGGGACCTGCTGGATGCGGCGAAGCGGGGAAGGGCACTCCGGCTCCTGGCGGATAGCAGGGGGCTCAGGGTCGGGATGGAGGAGATAGATGCCAAGAGCCCGCTCAACGTGCCAGCGAACCTCAACTCGGTCGAGTTCGACGTAGAGGAGCTGGGGAACATCTACCTGATAGGCAGGGGCGCCGGCGGCCCGGAGACCGCCGCTGCCGTCCTGAGGGATATAGTGCAGTTAAGTTCATAACTAGTATCAATGCGCCTGCACGCGAGGGCTCGAGATGAGAATAATCATGAAGTTCGGCGGAACGTCCGTCCGCGGCGACGGGTTCCGCAGGGTGCATGACATAGTATCCAGGTACCTTCCAGAGAACCAAGTGGTGGTAGTGGTCTCAGCGATAAAGGGAGCGACCGATGAGCTCATAGACATAGCTCACAGGGCCAGGAGGGGCGACGAGAAGGAGATCTCGGATTTCCTAGACAGGCTTGTAGACTCGTACATGGAACTCGTGGAGGTGAACGTGGGGCGCGAGCACCTGAACGAGGCGTACAGCCTGGCGTCGAAGCTCCGGAGGGATCTGGAGAGGGTGCTGTACGGCATCATGTACCTGGGGGAGCTGACGCCGCGGAGCCTGGACTACGTCGCAGGCTACGGCGAGACGTTCTCGGCGAAAATAGGCGCATTCATACTGGGGAAGCTCGGATTGGAAGCGGTTGGATTGACCGGCAAGGAGGCCGGAATAGTGACGGACGATAGCTTCGGCGACGCGAGGGTGCTCCTCAACGCGACCCGCTACAGCGCTAGACACGTCCTGGAACCGCTGCTGGAGTCCGGCAAGGTCCCCGTGGTGGGCGGGTTCACCGGTGCGACGCAGGACGGAATAATGACTACGCTAGGAAGAGGGGGGAGCGACTACACTGCGACCGCGCTCGGGGCGGCACTGGACTCAGACCAGGTGTGGCTCTGGAGCGACGTCGACGGAATAATGACGGCGGATCCACGCATAGTGCCCGACGCGAGGACAATTCCGGAGCTCAGTTACAGGGAGGCGGCGGAGCTGGCGGTCGTGGGAGCCAAGGCGTTACATCCGAGGGCACTGGAGCCGGTGTGGGATGCCAGCATACCGGTCTACGTCCGCAACACGTTCAACCCGAATGGACCATACACGGTCATACATGGAAAGGAGGAGGTCGACAAGAGAGTCGTCAAGGCAGTCTCGCTGATAAGGGACGTCGGTGTTATAACGGTCTACGGTCCGAGCATGGTGGGCGCGCCCGGCACCGCGGCGAAGGTGCTCGAGGTCGTCGGGTCCACGGGGGCCAACGTCATGATGATAGCTCAGAGCGCAAGCGAGTCCAACATCTCGATGGCAGTTAGGAAGGGATCATTGGATAAGGTGTACTCGGCGCTCGAGAGGGAGCTAGTATCGAAGGGCGTGCTGAGGTCGGTGGAGGTCGAGGACGACATGTCTATAGTGGCGGTGGTCGGCGCGGGTATGAAGGGAACGCCGGGAGTCTCGGCCAAGATATTCTCGGCGGTCGCCGAGCGCGGGATAAACGTCATAATGGTGGCGCAAGGCGGATCGGAGATGAACATCTCGTTCGTCGTCAAGGGGGAGGACGCCGAGGAGGCCGTGAGGGCCGTGCACGACTCGTTTAAGCTGGGGGAGGCCTGATATTTGTACTCACAGGAGGTCGAGGTCAGGGGGCATCTAATAGACTCGATGATACTTTCGAAGATATTCGATGCAATTATGGATATGGGGAACGAGTTCGAGGTACTCGAGTTCAACGTGGGCAAGAGGAAGGACGAGCACAGCTTTGTGAGGCTCCTAGTTAAGGCTGACTCGCGCGAGAAGCTGGAACAGATGCTGGAGGTGCTGTACAGGCTCGGGGCCATGCCAGCGGGCCTCAAGGAGGCATCGATGGTGGAGGCGCCGGCGGATGGAGTCCCCCCGGAGGGATTCTACGTCGCCACCAATAACCCAACGCAGATCTACGTCGGGGGCAGGTGGATAGACGTCAGGCCGGTGGCCGCGAACTTGGCAGTCGTGTACGTGCCCAATGGCGAGGTCGCGGCCGGTAAGCCTCCATGGAGGATCAGAAAGGGAGAACTCGTCGTCGTGGGTGAGGACGGCGTCAGGGTGACCCCGCCCGAGAGGCCGAGGGAGGGGATAGGAATCTTCGAGTTCATGTCAAGCCCTGCGCCCCGGGCGGTGACGCCATCGCTGATCTCCGGCATTGCCGAGGAGATGGAGGCGATAAAGGAGCGCGGGGGCAGGATAGTGGTCGTGGCCGGATCGGCGGTGGTGCGGAGCGGCGCAGCGGATCTCCTGGCGTCACTCATCCGCAAGGGCTATGTTGACTCGTTGATCTCGGACGGCGCGCTTCTCACGTGCGACGTCGAGCTGAGGCTATTCGGAACATGTGATGGAACGGCCATCGTGGGCGGCGCCAGGAATGGATATGGAAATCGCGTGAGGGCAGCCGTTGAGATCAGGAGGGCCGGAGGCATCGAGGGGCTCGTCAGGAGAGGGGTTCTGAGCGAGGGACTGGCGTACGAAGTTGTGATGCGTAAAGTGGACAGTGTGCAGCTGATGGACATCAGCGATGAGCCGGTGCCGGACACCTTCACAGATATCGGAAGGGCCCAAGGGAGAATACTGGAGATGCTCGAGGGCGCCGACCTTGTGCTGGCGCTGGCGGGTGGACATGTGGCGTCCGAGGTGCTGAAGCTCCTCAGGTCGAATATGAAGCTCGTAGTGGTGGATGTGAGCCCCGAGGTCGCGCTCAGGGTTATAGGAAGGGAGATCGCGCAATCGGTCAGCGTCATGTCCGACGTGTCGAGCTTCCTAAGCGCACTCGACGGCGCGCTGGAGCCCCTGCACGCATAGGATGCGCGCTGAACCGTAGCCCCTCTCCCAACTCTTTGCAGTTGGGATTTGTGCCGGGGTTTTGGGCGTTACCTCCTTGTGGGGGCTATGCGGTTCGCGGGCATGACTCCGTTGTGGTCCACTATGAACGAGAGCGGCTTAGATTTCCGCAGATGAGGACCCCGGAGCTGCGCCTCAGTACGTTGGGCGCGCCATTATACATTGGTCTAACGATATATGTGCGACTTTAGAATATTTATGAATGACTCGTCCGCGCGGCGTCGGCTGGAGGTAGAGTCCTATGCATAGACAGTTTGCCAAATAACTACGGATCAACATGTACGGAAGTATGTACTCAATCGATCTCATCATTCCCTGACGAGCCCGTAAGGCACAAGTATTCTAGTGTAGGCCGCGGCGAGGACCCCCCTGGCGTTCCCATAGCTGACCCTCCTGTAGGCCTCCGGGAACGTCAGCCAGTCGTATCCACTGTGCTCCTCCGAGATCACGACCTTGCCGCAGTCACCGGTGCACTCCATGAGGTAGAATGTAACCTCCTTCGCGGAAGGGGAACCGTTCTCCAGCTTGAATTTGTAGCGGATGCGATATTTGAAGTTAGGCACTATCCTGAGGCTCTTCAGTCCAGTCTCCTCCATCACCTCCCTGAGCGCGGCGGCCTCCTCAGCCTCGCCATCGTTCAGGTGGCCCTTCGGAAATCCCCAGTAGCCATGTAGATTGCGGAGGACCAGGAATTCGAGCGCACGGCCACGCCACCTGAAGACCACTCCACCAGCGGATCTCTCCATGGATGAAGATCTGTTGTCGTAGTATTAAATGTTGAGGGCGACCGCGCGCCGCATCGGGTCAGGGCACGCCTATCGTGTTGCCCACGCCGACCACTATTACGGTATCGCCGGGCTGCGTGTTCTCCCTGACGGCTCTCCTGACGGCCTCGACGGCCGCCGGAACTGTAGCCCTCACGGCCTCGGGCATCTCCGATATGGCCTCCTTCTCCGACATCTTCACCACCACGGCGTACGTCGGAACCCCCATCTTGGAGGCAGCGCTCTCTATGTAGAAACGATCAGTCCCGGGGCCGCCCATGGCCACACCTACGCCCTCCGCCAAGGAGCCCGTCTCCTCGCCCTCCAGCTTCAGGGCGGCATCGACCGAGATGACGAGCTTGGTGCTCCTGTAGATCTCGAGCAACTTCTCGACAGCCTCTCCGGGCCTCCCGACAGTTCCACCGGGACCCTCCGCCTTCACCGCGATTATCCTGCGTCCATCCATCTCGAGCTCGTAGAAGACGGTGTCCTCGGCTATCCTCCTAGGCCTCGCATCCCCGACTAGCGAACGCACGACCATGGGTCCCAGGGCGTCGCCTATCGGCGCACCCTTGGTCAGTGCATCGACGCCGGAGCTGAGCGCCTCGGCCTCCTCCATGAAGAATGGCAGGTAGACCTGCAGATAGCTGAGCGATATGAGATCATGGTCCTTCTTCGCCGACGCGTAGTAGTGTTCAAGTATCTTCCTCAGGCGCTCAAGCTCCACCGTGAGCTCCAGCAGGTTGGTCATATTCTTTCTGGATATCGGGTCGGCACCGGGTGCGAGCCTTTCCACGGTGTCCTCGAGCGACTTGTCCCAGATCCTGAGGACGTGGTCGAGCTTCGGCACTATGCCGTGGGGATCAAGCGAGACTGGCTGTATCACCAGCGAGTTCAGCGCGGCGTCCACTTTTGCCGAGAGCTCGTGCTCGTTGGATCCATAGTACCTTAGGAGTTCGCCTATGAGCCTCTTCCTGGCGCTTGCGCTCAGCCCTTGCGCGCGCTTTATGTGCTTGTTGAGCTGCCAGAGCATGGAATCCAGCTGAATTCTCATCCCGTAGAAGATGAATGCCGCTACTATGGCCAGTCCAGCAAGCGTCATTGCCATTATGGTGGGATTGTTCATCGCAGTTCCGTTCACGAGGCTCGTGGGGATCCCCTACTTCGGGGTCCCCGGGCGAACTTAAAAACTACGCGGGTGACCCGAGCGCCGAAGTTGTCCTGAGCCTCTCCACCATCCGAACTGATGTGCGATCGGGCAGATCCACGAGCTCATAGCCCCGTGCGCGCAGGTCGTCCCTTATCGCGTCGGCGTCGCTGAACCTGCCCTCGGAGCGGAGCTTCCTCCTGCGCTCGACCAGCGTGAGCACATCGTCGGGTGGAGGGCCGGGAGGTAGTCTGTATCCCAGGACGTCGAACATTGCCCAGAAATATTCGCCTACCTCCTTGCTGGAGCTCCCCAGCCTGCGCTCCGATGATAGCCTGCCAACGAACCGTGAGAACCTGACCAACGTGGATATGGCCCTTGGAGTGTCCAGATCTGCGCTGATGGCGTCGTCGAACTCCTTGAAGTAATTCCTGGCGTCCTGCGATTCGAAGTCCCCCGACGGCGGGTAATCGACGAGATCATACGCTGCCGACTCGATTATCCTCCAGTTCTCGTGGGACTTCACGAGGCCATCTACCGAGAACTCCAGAGGGCTCCGGTAGTTGGACGAGAGAAGGTAGGTCCTGAGCGTGTTGGGGCCCCACATTTCAACTGCATCCCTTATCCTGATCACGTTTCCGAGGGATTTGGCCATCTTCTCAGACCTTAGGTTCAGCATCTCCACGTGGACCCATGCCCTGGCCAATGGCTTGCCCGTGTAGGACTCGCTCTGCGCGATCTCGTTCTCATGATGCGGGAACACGAGATCGGCGCCGCCGCCGTGGATGTCTATGGTCTCGCCCAAGTGCTCGTTTATCATTGCTGAGCACTCTATGTGCCACCCAGGCCGCCCCTTGCCCCAGGGGGAGTCCCATAGAGGGCCAGTGTCGTAGACCTTCCAGAGTGCGAAGTCCGCAGGATCCCTTTTGTGCGGATCCGGCTCCACCCTTGCGCCCGCCATCAGCTGGTCAACGCGCTTCTTTGACAGCTTCCCATACTCCGGAAATGTCCTGACGCTGAAGTAGACGCCGCTCGGCACGACGTAGGCGTGACCCCTCTCGATCAATCCCTGGATCAGCCTCTGCATCGCCGATATGTGCTGGGTCGCCCTAGGCATCAGCGTGGGCCTCCGGATGTTCAGCAGGTCCATGTCGTGGAGCGCCTCCACCATGAATTTCTCGGCGAACTTCAGCGGATCCACTCCGACCTTCGAAGCCCTATCTATTATCTTATCATCGATATCGGTGAAGTTCTGCAAATATCTGACGTAAAATCCCTTGGAAATGGCCATCCTGTGGAGCACGTCGAACACCAGCATTGTCCTGGCATGGCCTATATGCGCGTAATCGTACACAGTGAGCCCACAGACGTACATCCTGAGCTCCCGGGGGGCCGTGAACTCAACGGAAGCCCCCGAGAGCGTATCGCTCACGAAGAAAGATGGCCTCAGTCGCTGCACGCCTATGACCAGGAGCCGGTCCTTAAAAATTCGTCCAGCGCGGCCGCCGCCTCGTTGCCGCTCTTGAGGGCCAGTCCGTAGAGGCTGGCGCCGTGCCTGACGTCGCCGGCAGCGAAGACCTTCTTGGCGGTCGTCCTGAACTTCTGGTCGGTCTTTATGGTGCCGTCGCGGTTCAGCTCTATGCCGAGGCAACCCTGCTCGAAAGGTGGAGAGGGTATCTCGCCCGCTGCGACGAGTACCGCGTCCACTTTCACCTCGAACTCGCTGCCGGGTATCGGAACCGGATGAGGGCGCTTGTCACCGGGCACGCTCTCCAGCTTCATCCTCTGGAGGGTGGTCGAGGCCACGCGGCCGTTCGGACCGGGTGAGAACTTCGTGGGAACCGTGAGCTCCAGCGGCTCCACTCCATACTTCTCGATCAACCGGTTGAACTCGCGCGGACTCATAGGAGCCTCGTTCCTAGTTCTCCTGTACGACAGGTAGACCTTCTGTATGTTGAAGCGATCCTTGAGGTATCTGAGGGGTACCTCGGTAGCGTCGACCGCGGTCAACCCTCCTCCAACCACCATGATGTTGCGGCCGAGCGGCGGGACCTCATCCATGCTGGTGTATCCGAGCTGGGCCTGGTAGAACTCGAAGAGCCAGTCGAGCGCGACGTAGACGCCCGGAAGGTCCTCGCCCGGAACTCCGAGGTTCCTCGAACGCCAAGTGCCGGTCGCTATGAGGACCGCGTCGAAGTCCCTCACGAGGTCCTCGAGCTTGACGCCGTCACCTGAGCAGCCAGCGACCTTCGTCTTCATATGGAAGTTGACGCCGGCCTTCACGAGCTCCTGCACGCCGCTCCTTACGCCCGCCTTGGGAACGTGATACTCGGGTATCGCGAAAATGAGCATTCCACCCGGCTCCTGCAGTGCGTCGTAAACGTGAACCTCATGCCCCTTGCACCTGAGGACACCCGCCGCGCCGAGCCCGGCAGGGCCCGCGCCGACTATGGCGACGCGCTTACCGGTCGGCGGGGGTATCGCATCCTCACTGCACTTGAGGAACTTCATGCCGCGCTGCCGCGAATTCCTTCGAATAAAAATTTTAATCAAGTTGGCCGTGAACGCCAAACGCCAGAGGATTCTCACCACATGCAGACATCTACATGCGAGTGAGAATACCTAAACCCTAGACGATCGATGTTTTATCAAGTAGGCGCTCACGGGATGACTCAGCAGATCGCTCGGCAGGACGATCTCGAGAACATCGCCGGGCGAGGCCTTGGAGAAACGATCCCTTGACTCGTCAAGGATGGGAAGTAACCTCCTCAGGGTATCCCTCACGTCGCTCATACTACGTGCTGGATCCTCCAGCTCAGCAATGGATGGCAGCACTATATATGCAAGGGAGAACATTGCCCAGGACACGTCGCGTATCTCCCATTGGGCGGCGGGGTCTAGACGTTGCGAGAACATGCGCCGATACTCCCAAGCAGTGGCCGTCATGGTGATATGGGTCAGGGTCGCGTTGGGTAGGATGAACCTGGCGTCCTCCTTCCTGACGCCCCTCCTGAGCAGCTCAGCATATAGTGATGCCGCGCTATCCATGAAGTTCCTGTACTCCTCGGCGGCCGCTCCGGATATTCCCGGGGGCATCCCGTACCAAGCCCTGCCCTTGGCAACGGCGACGTGTCTCTGGCTCTGCTGACTGTATGCTGCAAGCCTGTGCCGCACCAGCTGATGCGTGAGGGATCTGCTGACGCCGCTGAGCGAGAACGTGAACCCGCCGTGCCAGAGGAGCCTCTCGGGATCTACATCCACGGCGCCATACAAGGATGCGAAGTCCGTGTACGACAGAAGCCAGACCTGTGTGCCCTCCGGATACCCCTCCTTGGGCGACTGCTTTATCTGCGACTGCTCGGGCTGAGTGGAGATCCAAGGCGCCAATTCGTTCAGATATTTCTGTAACTCACGCAGAAGTGGGTTAGACGAGCCCTTGGTATCCAATAGGCTCCGAATGGTAGCCGTCACCAGCCAGCGGTCGGCGCCCATCTCTGACACGTAGAGGAATCTGTGCTCCATCAGCGAGTTCAGTACCTCCCGCTGGGAGGCCTCCACAATCCACGTCAGGAATCCGTGTTCGAATATGTCCATGTGGCCGAGCTCCACGGCCTTCTTGAGCATACGGTTGACCTCCGACTCGGGAAAGACGGACCTATCGGTGAAGAGGGAGTGGGCCGGCCAGGAACTGTAGCAGCTCCTCATTGCGGCCGCACATGTCCTGGATATCTCCGGGTATCGAGACACAAGCTCGGCCTTGGGCACGGACACCCGTGGCCACGGTTGGATATAAATGAAGAGCGCGTTATGGTCCTTTGACGAACCATCTGCACTGTAACCCTCCTTCCAGCTGACCCTATACATGGAACCAAACTAGAACCCTCCGGGTCAATTCGCCTTTCGCCTATTGTTGGGCCTACGTCCGACGGCGCGGGCGAGGCCCCGCAGCCCAGCCCGGCACTTCTGGAGCCGGAACCCTCTACGGACGTCACGGTCTTCCCGCGCCGAAGGACGACGGGACGCGTGCCATCGAGGTTCGCCCCCTCCCCAACAAAGCGCGGGGCATCGAGCCAATGCGCCTATCATGAGGTCGCGGCCAAACGGCTATCCCCGCGGCATGATAACGTGTCTGGTAGACGAGCACCACTTGCGCTCGGACCTCAATGGCGCGCCCAACGTACTGAGGCGCAGCTCCGGGGTCCTCATCTGCGGAAATCTAAGCCGCTCTCGTTCATAGTGGACCACAACGGAGTCATGCCCGCGAACCGCATAGCCCCCACAAGGAGGTAACGCCCAAAACCCCGGCACAAATCCCAACTGCAAAGAGTTGGGAGAGGAGTTATAAGAAAGTGATTGAATTCGCGCGGCGCGTGTCAACGTCTACGGCGATATGCCCGCACTACGGCATATGTGGCGGCTGTAGCATACAGCACCTGCCATATGAGAAGCAGTTAGAGATGAAGAGGGAGAGGATAGTGGAGCTCATTGGGAGGGAACCTGATGAGGTCGTGCCATCGCCGGTCATATGGAACTACAGGAACCGGATGGACTACGCGATAAGCCGGGACCTCGCCATAGGCCTCAGGGAGAGGGGTAAGTGGTGGTCGTATGTGGACTTGAAGGTGTGTCCACTTCAATCCCCTGAGGCCGATGCGCTCAGGGAGGATCTGAGAAGATTCTCCTCTGAGAGGGGAATCGAGGGCTACGATGTGAGGAGACATACCGGTGTACTTAGGTATCTGGTGGTCAGGGAGGGCAAGTTCACGGGCGAACGCATGGCCGCGATAATAACTACTGAGCCCATTGCGGACACATTGCGGGATTTCTCGCCATCTGTCGGGGTGGACTCCCTGCTGAACGGCGTCAACGGAGGGCCATCCGATACATCGAGGGCCGAGAGGATAATCACCGTGAGAGGGAAGGAGACGATATCGGAGAAGCTGGCAGGTTACAAATTCTCGATGGCACTGAACTCCTTCTTTCAGACGAATCCCTACACGGCTGAACTTATGGTGAAGTTCGTCAAGGAGGAGGTCTATGGGTCAAGGACCGTCTACGACCTGTACTCGGGCGTCGGCACGTTCACCTTGCCGGCCGCGGATGTGGCCGAGTACGCGGTGGGCGTGGAATCCGATCCATTGACCGTGGAGCTGGCTAGGCGCAATGCAGCGGACAATGGATCGTCGGCGGATTTCATGACAGCGAAGGTCGAGGCTCTGGGCACAATCGATGCGGACACCGTGATACTGGACCCACCCAGGGCAGGCCTGCACCCGAAGGTAGTAGGACAGCTGCTCTCCTCATCACCTGCCAAGATAATCTACCTGTCCTGCAATCCTGCGAGGCAGGCTGAGGACTTGGCGAAGCTCAGGGAATACACCTTGGAGAGGCTCGTAATGGTAGATCAATTCCCCCATACGCACCACGTGGAGACCATAGCTGTTCTATCGAGAGGGGCTCAGATCTGATGTCTCTCCTCAACGCCTCAGGCTAGGAAATACCAGCTGACCTCATAGCCCCAGAAGCATGAGCCCGCGATTCTATTTAAGCGTCCCGCGGACTCCAGGCAGAAGACAGGACCTCTGCCCGAAATTTATTTCACGCGGTGCCATCCGCCGGACGGGCATGGACGGATGTGTGTTCTGCAGGGTCATGAGTGGGGAACTGAAGGGTTACATAGTGTACCGCGACCAGTTGGTGATGGCGTTCCTCGATGCGTATCCACTCGCGGAGGGGCACACCCTAGTGGTCCCCCGCAGACACGTGCAGAGGTTCGAGGACTTGACGGAGGAGGAGGCATGCGCCCTCTCGAGGGCGCTACTGAAGGTCAGCAGAGCCATCTCGAAGGCCTTCGAGGTCGACGCCTTGACGATAGGTGTGAATGACGGACCTGAGGCAGGGCAAGTGGTGCCGCACGTCCACGTGCACGTGATACCCAGGAGGCAGGGGGATGGCGCGGGGAATCTGCATGCAATATTCAGGAATGCGCGCAGGATATCATCAGTAGACATGGATGATGTGGCGCGCAGGATATCATCAAACATTGAACCATGAGCGGGCGGCGTTATCCTTTTTAGCGTGTGCTCACCACAATAACATGTGCCCGAGGTCAGGTTCTGGCTGCTGGACGTGATGGACGCTGGAGAAGCGGTGAACCTATGGGGCCTGGGCGAGGACGGAAGGCGCCTCATGATTGAGGCGCCCTTCAGGTCGTACTTCTACCTAGTGCCCTCGAGCGACGACGTGAAGGTGAAGGGGGCACATGAGGTCGATATGTTCAGGATGGGGAAACGCGTGAGGTGCCTCAGGGTGGAGGCTCAGGACGACCCCAGCAAGGAGGCTGAGGAGATGATGAGCAGGGGGCTGGGTGATGCGTATGGATATGACATCAGGCGGTCAGATCTGTTCCTGATATCGACCGGGCTACGGCCAAGTGCATGGACGGCTGCGGAGGCAGAGCCGGTGAGCAGCGGCGCATATGACGTTTACAGATCGACCGGTTCTCCGAGATTCCTTGAGGATCGCAAGGATGTTCCCAGAATGAGAATATTGTCGTTCGATCCGATCTACATGTCGCGCAATGCGTCCCCGAGGCCGGAGAGGGATCCCGTGGCGGCTATCAGCATCTATGATGGCAGTTCCGCCAAGACGATCGCCGGTGACGAGCAATACGTCCTCAGGTCCTTCGTGGAGGAGGTGATGAGCGTGGATCCCGACGTTATCCTCGGATTCCAGAGCAACCGCGTGCACTGGAACTATCTGTCCAAGAGGGCCGAGAACTCCGGGCTCAGGTTCTCCCTTGGCAGGGACGGCTCCGAGCCACACGGAAGCGTGTACGGACATGTCTCGATCAGGGGAAGGGCCAATGTGGATCTTTCGGAGTTCGTCGAGGAGGTGCCGGAGGTGAAGTTGGAGAGGCTAGAGGAGCTCTCGAAGTACCTTGGTATAGAGGCACCCCGGGAGGCGCCGGAGTACTTCGAGATCGGCGAGCTGTGGGAGAAGGACCGGAGGAAGCTGATCGAGTACTTCGAGTGGAGGGTGAGGGCGATGTTCGACGTGTTCTTGGCTATCTCGGACTACGTGTTCAATCTCTCGAGCATAACCGGCCTGCCACCCGACCATGTGTTGACGGCGGCCACGGGCTTCAAGGTTGAGAACTACCTGATGAGGTTCGCTGAGCTGGAGGCGCGGGAGCTGATACCGCCGAGGAAGGAGACCAGACATGTGACGTATCAGGGAGGGATTGTGCTCCAGCCCAGGCCGGGGCTGCACCGTGGAATAGCCGTGCTGGACTTCAAAAGCATGTACCCGAGTATAATTATAAAGTATAATATAAGCTTGGAGACCGTCGACGAAGGGGGAGGCCTGAGGGGCGGTCCTCCGGGCTTCCTACCGCGTGCGCTGAGGCGCCTGCTGGACGAGAGGTCGAGGGCCAGGGAGGAGGAGGCCCGCTACCCGGAGGGATCGAGCGAGCGCAAGGTATTGGATGCGAAGCAGCGGGCGCTCAAGAGGATAGCCAACGCGACCTACGGCTACACGGGATGGTCCGGTGCTAGATGGTACGCCCCACACGTGGCCGCGGCAATAACAGCGAAGGGTCGTGAGGTGATATCATCGGTCATATCCAAGGCCGGCGAGATGGGACTGGAGGTAATATATGGGGACACGGACAGCGTTTTCGTGTCCCACGATGAGAGAAAGGTGAGGGAGCTCCTCAGGTGGGTAGAGGAGAGCCTGGGGCTGGAGGTGAAGCTGGAGAAGATCTATCGGGGGGTGCTTTTCACGGAGGCCAAGAAGAGATACGCGGGAATAACGGAGGACGGTGAGCTGGACGTCGTGGGGCTGGAGGCCGTCAGGGGCGACTGGAGCGAGGTGGCCAAGCGCGCACAGATGGACGTCCTCGAGGTCCTGCTCAGGGAGGAGAGCCCGGAGAGGGCTGAGGAGACCGCTAGGGAGTGGATAAGGCGCGTCCGGGCAGGAAATGTACCACTCAAGGACCTGATAATATGGAAGCAATTGACGAAACCAGTAGATGAGTATGAGGCAACGGCGCCCCACGCAGTGGTGGCCCGGGAGATGAGGGAGAAGGGATGGGACGTGAGGATAGGCGATAAGGTTGGATTTATAGTCGTGAAGGGAGCCGGAAAGCTGCACGAAAGGGTCAAGCCTTACTTTGAGGTGACTGCCGACCAGGTGGACTGGGATTACTACGCGGAGAAGCAGGTGGCCGCAGCGTGCGGAAGGGTGCTGGAGGCGGTCGGCGTCGACGAGTCCAAGCTGCTCTCGGCGTCAAAGGGCATGAGCCTGGAGGAGTTCTTCGGAAAATGACGGAGAGGGAGGAGTACGAGAAGGCGCTGAGGAAAGCCGTGGAGGCTGCTAGGCGCGCCCATCGCGCGGTGGTAGTGCACCACGACGACGCGGATGGCCTTGCGGCGGGGGCAATCTCGCTGCGGACCATGGACGTAATTGGCCTGAAGGCGAGGGCAATTTGCATAGAGAAAATGCACCCGGCGATAGTGAAAATGATACACGCGATGGACGCGGATCTCTTCGTGTACGCGGACATAGGGTCCAGCAGGGCCGACCTGATCTCGGAGGCACTGCGCGAGGGCCAGATGGTCATCGTGCTGGATCATCATGATCCGGCGAGCGTATCGCGCGAGGAGATCCTGCACCTAAATCCTGAGCTCTACGGTTACGAGGGCGAGCGCGATGTGAGCGGTTCGACCGCGGCGTACATGCTCCTGAGGGCGGTGGAGCCGGAGGTGGCGAAGGAGCTGGCCTGGGCAGCGGTCGTGGGCAGCGCCGAGATACCAGGTCCAATGAGGGGGCTGGACGC
>JAGDXL010000011.1:2794-14990 GCA_023256385.1 Nitrososphaerales archaeon | reverse complement strand
GGCGAACTCAAGGGACTGGGCATGGAGATAGCGCCCAGGAGGGACGCCGACGTGTTTCCCAGGACTGACGAGGGATTCTCTGTCATGAGGAGAATCTACAGGCGCGATGATGACGTCGAGGTGGACGCCGAGGCGCTGGAGGATGCGGAGAGGGCGGGGGACGTCGAGAGGAGGCAGGGAAGGACGGGGGAAAGGTACTTCGTGAAGGCTGTGCAGGAGTACTGGGACAGGGCTTCCACTATCTACACGGTACTGGGAAGCGTAGGCTATTACAGCGGAGGACCTGAGAGGGCCGTGGCGGGAATCCTGCGGAGGGAAATCCCGAGGGAGGAGGCGGACAAGCTGGAGGAGCTGCGCTCGAGGAAATTCGATGAGCTGTTCTCCAAGGTGTACAGGGAGGGCCTGAGGAAGATGAGGGCCATACAGTGGATGGACGACGGCGGCGTCCTGAGCGGCCTGGGCACGAAGGTGATAGGAACTTTCCTCAGCGTCCTGAGCCATAGAAGGATCGTCGACCAGGAGAAGTATCTGGTGGGGATGATGGAATTCAGCCCGGAGATACCCGGGCTCGGCAGAGTAGATGGCAGATGGATAAAGGCGTCGGTCAGGACCCCGGATGCGCTGCGCAGGTCCGTCGAGGCTGGACGCATGCCGCCCGCGTCCAGATTGCTCGAATACGCCATGGATAGAATAGGCGGCGTCGCGGAGGGGCACGCATATGCGGCGAGCGGGCTCCTGCCGTGGGACGCGCGCGATGAATTCCTGGCGCTGATGGACTCCGGTGCGATGAATGAAAAAGAGTTATCAGCTCCATGAGCGCAAACATGCACGTGTCGAAGGGCGCGGTGTTCGATGAGAGCGCTATCTTGGGAGGAGGAGCTCGGAGGCTGGTGGAGGGATCCACGAGCGGTGAGCTCGAGGCAGTAGTAGTTCCGAGGGCAATAGTGGACGATCTCCAGATGAAGGCGTCGAAGAATCTGGAGACAGGGATAGTGGGACTTCGTGCTCTGTCGCGCCTCAGGTCGGCATGTGAATCCCTGGGAATAGAGTTCCGCGTACACGAGGGCTACACGGGCGATCCGGGAAGGGCGTCCCTCGATGCGGCGAGGGAACTCGGCATGACGCTCTACACTGCAGATCGGTCCCTGCACTTGGCGGCGGAGGCCCTTGGGATAGCCTCGTCGCACTTGGAGGGTGACGTCAAGGACAGAAGGCTGACGATCGAACAGTACTTCGACCCGGAGACGCTGAGCGTACACCTGAAGGAGGGAACAGCACCTCTGGCAAAGAAGGGAAAGCCTGGCGATTTCCGGCTCGAGGTCGTGGGCGAGCGGGAGTTGACCAGGGAGGAGCTGGAGGAGCTGGTGAGCGAGATCCTGCAGTTCGCCAGGACATCGCCAGACTCGTTCGTAGAGTTGGAGATGCGGGGAGCGTTGGTCGTGCAGATGGGTCAGTACAGGGTGGCGATCGCAAGGCCACCGTTCTCCGATGGGCTGGAGATGACCGCGGTCAGGCCCCTCGTGAAGCTGAGCATATCTGACTACAGCGTATCCGAGAAGCTGCTCACCAGGTTGAGGGACAGGGCGGAGGGAATACTGATAGCAGGGCCCCCGGGTTCCGGCAAATCCACCCTGGCAGCCAGCCTGGCGGAGTTCTACAGGGAGGGCGGAAAGGTCGTGAAGACCATAGAGTCCCCGAGGGATCTGCAGGTGGGGCCCGAGATAACGCAGTACGGGCCGCTCGAGGGCGACTTCGAGAGGACGGCGGAAATACTCCTCCTAGTGAGGCCGGATTACACGATATTCGACGAGATGCGGAGGACGAAGGACTTCGAGGTGTACGCGGATCTCAGGCTGGCCGGAGTTGGAATGGTCGGTGTGGTGCACGCCAGCAGCCCCATAGATGCGATACAGCGCCTCATAGGCCGCGTCGAGCTCGGCATGATACCGCACATAGTGGACACGGTGATGTTCGTCAGGGCCGGAGATATAGAACGCGTGCTGGATATATCGCTCACGGTGAAGGTGCCGTCTGGGATGACGGAGGAGGACCTGGCGAGGCCCGTGGTGGAGGTCAGGGACTTCGAGACGTCGGACCTCCTCTACGAGATATACACGTTCGGGGAAGAGAACGTGGTGGTGCCCGTGAGGGGGCTGAGGAGGAGCACGGGTTTCGGCGGCAGGCCGCACGGAGAGAACTCCCGGGGCGCGGAGAAGCTGCTCGAGATCGTCAGGAGCATAGATCCTGACGCCGAGGTGGAGGTATCGGGATCCAGGGCCACCGTGAGCATATCCAAGGAGAACGTGCCCAAGCTGCTGGGCAGGGGCGGCGAGAGGTTGGCCGATATCGAGAAGGAGAGCGGCCTCAGGATAAGCGTGCGGCCCAAAAGGAGAAAACACTAGCCGCGTGCGGGATATGTCGTGAATGCCTCGAATGAGCGCCACGAAGCGGCGCGGAATTGAACTGCGCGGATCATCGCACAGAATACGCGCATGGTGATCTCACTACGTACTACCAGGTCCATACATGTAGTAGTTCAATCTCTCAGGCCCCGCCAAGGTCCTCAGGAACTCCTCGGCGGCCTCGAGCACCTTTCTGGAGTTCTCGAACTCGACGTCCTTCATGGCCTCGTCATAACTGGCCCACTTGTATCCTTGGTGCTCCCAGGATATCACGACCTCGCCCTCGACGGCCTCCGCTAGGAAGAACGTGACCTCCTTCCTAACCAGCTGACCCTCCCTTCTGTAATAGTAGGTGATGCGCCGCTCAAATCCCTCGATGAAGCGCACGTCGAGGCCGGTCTCCTCCTTCACCTCCCTCCTGGCGGCGTCCAGCGGCGACTCACCGGGCTCTATGTTGCCCTTGGGGAACTCCCAGTAACCGGATGGATATTTCAGCAGGAGGTACTTACGCGTCCCCTCGAACATCCGGAATACGATTGCACCTGCGCTTCTTTCCTCCACGCATTTTAATTATGCTGCGATCTTTCAGATAAATATTTAGCCACTGGATCCAAGCCACTTCTTCAGGCCATCGAACGCTATTATCTTTGAGATGGACTGACTGCCGAGAGGTCCGGGTCTCTTCATGTAGAACGCGTTGACTTGGTAAACTGTGCCGCGAATGCCCCTGTCCAGCGAGATCTTCGCGAGCCTCGCGAGGTCCACTAGTATTCCGGCGAGGGCGGGGCTGTCGTTTATCCTTGCCAGCACGTAGACGTCGTCTAAGGCGTTGTTGAAGCTGAGGTAGCTCAGGTGCATTGCCACGAATTTCCGATCGCCCAGTGGCTCCAGATATCCCGTGGGCCGTATGTAGTGCGGTGCATCGTAACCCAGGATGTCGTCGACTATGCTGCTCTTCGTCAGCTCCTTCATCGAGTTCCTACCGGGATCCGTCAGCGCCAGGAAATCGGTGTTCCCGCCTATGTTGAACTGGACCACGAACTCAACCTTCCTGTTGCGCTCCGCCATGTGCTCCAATATGTCGGCCGTGAGCGGCGTGGCACCTGTCGCGCCGTCGTCGCCGAGCACCACAGCTCCCTTCTCCCTGTACAGGCCTATGACGCCTTCGTCGTTCGCCAGCGGCGTCGGTATTGAGTTGACGAAGCTGGCCCCGCCGCGCGCTGATGCGTATTCCGCGAGCGCATATGCATAGACGTGGGACGCGGTTAGGTTCGGGGCATGGGATCTCACTGCCTCCTTTAGCTTGTCGGCGGAGCCGAACGCCGAGCCGCTCTCCGTGGTTATCACGTTGATGACGACGTCGACGCCGAGCGATCTCCAGTCGTCCACGAGTGCGCCTATGGCGACGTCGAGGCTGCGGGACTCCTCGAGGCCTGTGGCGCTGTATGGCATCCCCCTCGCGCTGCCCATGTGTATCCCCCTCCGTACCTCGATGTCCTTGAGTCCCCGGGGGACCGGGAATTCCCTGCCCATCAGGTCCATTGCGACATCATATGCGCTCCTGCCGACCTTCGAGTTGTCGACGTCGTAGGATACAGCGATCTCCAGATCCTCGGGCCGATATGGAAGCGGAAAATTGGCCAGCGGGACTCCGTAGGGCTTCATGTCTCCATCCTTGAGCCTCTCAAGTCCTGCCTCAAAATGCGAGGCCACGAGGCCTTGACCGAGTATGGCTAGGCGGATCTTCAAACGCAAATCCCCCCACTGGACCTAGAAATAAACGGATCGCATGGCATGCGCGCTGATCGATAGGACGGCTCTATGGCGCCCAGTCGGTGGCCGAAATCATGCATGCTGGAGTTACGGTTCCGCGAACCTTCCGCGCCGCCTGGAGATCCTCAGGGCGGCCTCTACGTCCCTGCGAAGCCTCATGCCCCCACCGGTGGTATTCCGCTCGTCAACTAGCTCCAGCACGTACTCGCCGCCCAAGATGTCGCGCGACTCACGAATGATTGCCCGCGCCATCTCCGGGTTACCGAAGCCGAGCCTTATGATTCTGACCTTGGCGCTCAGCGCCAGCAACCTCCTCAGGAGGGAGGCCACGTCCCCCGGATCACGGTATACCCCTTCATGGACCAGCACTCCCCTATAGTGCACGACCACTCCTATTCTGTGGCCCGGATCCACGCCGATCAGTAGCTCGTCCCTTCCCCTGCTGGTAGATGAGAGTATCATCGCGGAATCTATCACACGATCTCCGGTCAGCTCCTCGTAGTACAGCACGTTCCCGTTTCCGCGCGGCGGCATTTCCCTTCTGGTCGTGAGCACTAGCGAGGCTTGGAACTGCTCCCAAGGCAGATGTGCCGAGAATGGGACGCCCAATTCCTTGAGGAGTGATACGAATACGTAGAACGCGCGTCCATCGGCCGTGGCCACCACGACCCTTCTCAGGGGGGCACCATCGCCGCGAACTTGTCAAAGGGGTCGTATAAATGGGAATGCCAGTTTCAAGCCCGGGCATCGACCGCTAGGAGGAAGGTGGAAGGAACGCCCATCTCAGGGCCATCACGTCCTCAGCTCTTCTCCTTCTGCCTTATTACCTCGAACTCGAATGCACCGGTCATGCTGGAGATCTGTCCCAGCGCCTCCACGAGCATGTTCCCCAGATAAATGTCATCGGCCCAGCTGGCCTTGGGCTTGAGTATCACTAGGAACTTCACCGATCTCTCCTGGTCGGCCACAGCAATCCGGGGCGCGCCCGCCTTAAAAACAGTTATGAGAGTGCGTGGATCACGTGTCAGATCTCGACTGGCGCGGAGGCCACTTTGGGGGTTCCTTCCCAGAACAATGCACCGTGCCCTTTATCCTCCTCATAAAGCTCGGGCACTGGAAGCAGACCAGAAAGGGCACCTGCGAGTTTGTGAGCGGGCACATGACGGCCTCCTTCTTCAGCGCGGTGATCTTCCTCGGGCCTATCACACCCTTGAGCTGTTCGGTGTACTCGGAGGGAAGCCTGTCCGGCTTCTCCACCGCGAAGACCTCGACCACGTATTTCGGCTCCTCCGTCATCGCCGGGAAGGATGTCACCTCATGTTTTATACCCACCGCCCACTGAAAGCTCGCGTGGACCTGTTCGGCTTCTACCGCGTCGCATCAAGGTTGAAGTGCACGAAGCGGACCGGATGGATCAGGAAGACCAGCCGGGCTGACGTGGAAAGTGTGGCGGACCACTCGCTCATGACCGCAATGCTGGCGCTGATACTCGCGCAGGGTCGCGGGCTGGATGCGCAGAGATGCGCGGCGCTGGCGGTCGTGCACGACCTGGCCGAGTCCATCGTGGGGGATCTGCTGCCAAACGAGGTGCAGGCAGAACGCAAGCATGCCATGGAGCGCAGCGCAATCGGCGAAATCGCTGGCATTCTGGGGGATGGGGACGTCGTCTCGAGGCTCTATGAGGAGTACGAGGCGGGAATAACTGAGGAGGCGCGCCTAGTGCACCAAGTGGATAAACTGGAGATGGCACTCCAAGCTATATCATATTACATGGATGGGAAGCTGGGAGGCGATGATGCCTGCGAGTTCGTGCGGGGCGCCCTGCGCTACGTATCCGACGCGGAGCTAGTGGGACACGCGCTCGAAGCCCTGAGGGCATCTGGACTGGAGTGCGTGCAGGACTCCCAGGCCTGAGCGTAGCAACTGATGTCAGCTGTATCACCGGACGGGAGCTCCATCATTGAGATTTGACGGAGGATGCACCGCCCCTGTCCAGCCGGGATCTAACCGACATGGCGTGGCTCGGGAACCCCTCGTGCTCCGCCATCGTCAGCACCACATCGCCAAACCTCTCTAGGCCGTCCTCCGTGGCCATCTCGATCGTGGGTTTCCTCAGGAATGCATCGACGCTGAGGCCGGAGTAGAGTTTGGCGTATCCTCCAGTGGGCAGGGTCGCGTTGGGCCCCAGGCCATAGTTGCCCATCGATATAGGAGTTCCCAGACAGATAGTGCCGAAGTTCCTAAGCCTCCCCCTGTAGAATTCATAGATATCGCTGGCGCGAGAGCTCTCTATGAGCAGGTGCTCCGCGGCATATTCATTGGCGAAGTCTATTGCCTCGTCGAGCGAGGAGGCCACCAATATCGCGCTATATTTGCCCGCGTTCGCCAACACATAAGACCTCCTGGGTTCCGGGAGCTCCTGGATCGCGCGATCTATGGCGTCGGCCACCCTGAGCGCGTGATCCATGGACGTGGTCACCAGTACTGACGACGAATCAGGGCCGTGCTCCGCCTCGTTCAAGACGTCCCATGCGGTGATCTCAGGATCCACGGTCCCATCCGACACGACGAGCGCCTCGCTGGGACCGGCGGGCAGATCTATCCGCACGAGATCCCTGGCGAGCCTCTTGGCGGCATAGGTCCACGGACCACCGGGCCCCGCTATGACTTCCACGCGCCGAACCAGCCGCGTGCCGTGCGCGAACGCCGCGACCGCATGCGCTCCTCCCATCACGTAGAACTCGTGCGCCCCGGACAGATGAGCTGCCACGAGCGTGGCGGGCTCCATCTTCATGTCGCCGTCCCATGGAGGGGACGCCACGGCGATCCTGGGGACGCCAGCCACGCTGGCCGGGACTGTGACCATGACCGAGACCGAGGGATAGCTGGCCTTGCCGGCCGGGACGTAGAGCCCGGCGGAGTCCAGGGGTACGACCTCCATGCCGGCGTAGAGGCCCGGCTCCACCTCCATGGTGAAGGGACGCGGCATGAGTGCCTCGTGGAACTTCCTGACGTTGGCTATCATGCGCTTTATCGCGGACAGCGTGCGATCATCCACATGTCTGTAGGCATCAGCTATTGCCTCCGACCCAACGACCATCTCCTCCGGCCTGACGGTCCTGCCCACCTGCGAGCTGAGGAACTCCGCTATGGCCTCGTCCCCCCGCTCCTTCACGTCTTCCATTATGCGACGCACGTCGGGCTCTATCCTAGAGACGTCGAGCTCGGATCTCCGCAGGATCCGTGTTATGAGTTCCCGCGGTGCGTCCTGGAGCGCGTACACGGGATACGTTGCCATGCCGCCGCGCGTGCCACGTGGATCCTATTATCTCATTCTGATGGATGAGTGATGGTGCTTATCGAGAGCGTCGTGGACTCGGATACAGGTCATAGCATCATCGCGTGGAGCTGATGTTCCGAGCAGGAATTAGTAACGGGGGATGATGAACGCTGAACATCGCTCACTCCTTTTACGTCCTTAGGCGACGCAGCGCTGGAGCTAGCACTAATGCCGCGGAGATTGCGGACGCGGCACCCAGCGCGTCTATAGACCCCCACAGGGCCAGAGGATCCCTGAGGAACTCGGACATGGTCATGCCGCCGTAGAAGGCGCCTATCGATCTGGACAATCCGGTGATCATGCCGAATGCCCCCAGGTAGGAGCCCCTCTTGGCCGGATCGGCGAGCGCATTTGCCACCGCTGATACTATCGGCGACGTGAAGTCTTCACCCACCGTGAGCACTGCGACTGATAACATTGACCACCAGAGGGAGCTTCCTAGGGAGAGCATGTAGAAGCCGACAGCGTAGAACAACACTCCTATGTAGAGCCATCTGAGAACTCCGCCGCGCGACTCGCGCGATGTTATGGGGTACTGCAGCGCGACGACCATCAGGCCGTTGATCGTGTACAGCGATCCTATGCCCGCGAGGCTCAGCCCTCTCACGGCGCTCTCGAAGACGGTGAGCGTGAGGCCAAACTGCGCTATGAACGCGTAGAGTAATACGAATGGAGATATCCTCGCGAAGTATGAGCGGTCCGGGATCCCCGATCCTCCTTGGATCCCTGAGGGCTCCACCGTCAACGCGAAGAGTGACGATGCCGCGACGGCGGCGCCGGATATCAGGAAGGCGGCGCTGTATCCGAGGAGATCCGCGAGTGCACCTCCCACCAACGGGCCCAGCGCCCATCCCAGGTTTATCCCTATTCTCACGGTGCCATAGTTCCTCACCATATCCCTGATGCCGTTCCCGCGATCACCAACCATCGTGTTTAGCGCGGAGAAAGAGATGCCGCCGAGGAGGTTCTCTACGGCTGTGGCCGAGGCGAAGGGCCAGTAGCCCGGAAGCCGGAGGGAGAGTCCCATTGCCGCGAGGGCAACGCCAGACAGCAGCAGGCCGAGGACCATCACGCGCCTCCTTCCGATGTGATCCGACGCTGCACCCCCCAAGAGCTGACCTGATGCGGAGGCGGCGCCCAGCACAAGGTAATATGCCCCGACCTCCCCTATCGGCATACCCCTGGAGTACATCACCAGTCCCACGTACGGTGTCACGAGCGATATGGCGAAGGTCCTGAGCACGCCGAGTGCGGTCAGGCGGCCTACTCCAGATGCCACGGACCCGGGAGAATATGCCCTCGATATACATGTAGTCCTAGGACCTCCGTGCTAGGTAATGTTAGAGAACGCGGATAGAATACCAGGTAAATTTCACGAGCAACTCAGGAGTGAAATATGTGCACTCGCATAGCGCATCAGGAGCCCCTGCGCCAAGAGAGCGCCATGTAGATGCCGACGAGCACCAGAACCGTGAAGAGCGCGAAGAACGCCATCGAGAAGTAGAGGACTGCCGGATCCGCAGAGACGAATACCGCGAGGGCATTGAGCGTCGTGGCCATCGTGGAGGCGCTCAGGACCTTGGCGACCGTGAGCGCGAAGTTCACACCGTACTGCGATGCGAGCTCCTCGGCAGCGGACACCGGCGGAATTATGGCGTACGGCAGGTGCGAGAGGAGGTTCACCTCCTCCACATCTATCACGGTCGCTATGGACGTCAGCAGCCCGAGGATGTTGAGCGCCCTGCTCTTGATCCTCGAGGACGTTAGAAGTGCTACCGCAGACACGAGCCCAAGGATCACGGCTGCAATGAATGGAGCCACGAGTGAGTACGTCGGCATGAAGACCGTGGCCAGCGACGCGGGTATCGTGGATGGCATCCCGCCGAGGATTGACCACGCCATCGTGGGCGCGTAATAGTATAGCTCGAACAGATACCAGACGCCGGAGAGCGCTGCCGCGGCGCCGAAGGTGAGCGCGACCTTCCTGGACATCGATACGACCTCGAGGTTCGAGGAGGAGTATCCGTAGACGAAGGTTATGAGCGCGTTGGAGAAGGCGACCGCGCCCAGGAGCGTCGACAGGATCAGCGGAGGATACGTCGGGTTGGAGAAGAGTGCCCAGTAGTTGCGCACAACGAGGTCGAACCCCACTAGAGATGATGGATCGTTCACCACCTCCACTCCTGCCGGATAGTTGACGACCGCGAACACCAGCCTGAACATCAACGGGATCACCGTCGTGAAGCCGGCCGTTAGGAAGCCGAGGGCGGCATGCCTGCCGGGACTCATGTGCCCCAATGTCCTGTACCAGTATCCGATCAGTGGGAGCGCTATAGCGACTCCGAATGCTATGGCCGTTGCCCAGACCGGCCACAGGAGCACCCCTGCCAAGTTCGTGAAGACCGGCAACATGCCCGCCAAGAATACTGTTATTATGGTGCCGAAGACGCCTCCCACAGCGTAGACTGCTATGAGGTACCGCGCGATCCCCTTGACGGCGACCATGTAGCGCCCGTCGCCGCGAGAGGCATACTCGAGCGCGGGAAGCGTCCAGAGTACGCCGAGGACTGTGTAGACGAGCGGTATGTGTACTCCGAAGACCCAGGCGAGCAGTATCGTTGCGAGCTCGACCGCGTTCATTCCACGACCCTCCTGTTGAGGTACAGGTAGACCATGTAGATGGCGAGCGCCGGCATCAGGAGCTCCACCGCGAATATCAGCGCCGCGAGCCACGGCGTCAGCGTGAGCGTCGGATTGTACAGTCCCCCGAGGCCCACCGGTATCCCGGTTATCTCAGGAGGTCCGGTCGTCGAGGGAACCGCCTTAACGAGCACAAACGGCTGCCTCCCCACCTCAGCAGTCACCGCGCCGCCTATGGAGGCCAGCGCGGCGAGGAGCACTAGGGCGTAGGGACCGCCGACGACCAGCAGGCGCTCGATGCCCTTTATCCAGCCGAATCCCTTCACCTTGTGGAGATCGTAGTAATAGAGCGTGAGCCCGAGGGACCAGGCCCCTAGGAGCACTCCCCCGGCCACCATGAACCCCAGATAGAAGGCGGGCAGGAACGAGGGGGGCCTTATGGAGGCCGGCCAGCTGAAGTATCCCCAGAACCCGTGGGTTGTGTCGCCGTAGGCGAGTAGGCTGAGCAATGGATCCACCTTGAAGCCGCTCCAGAACATGCCCTCTATGGCGGAGAGCTTCAGCGGATCGAACTGCACGACCAGTTCACCCTGATAATGCCCTATAACGAATCCCTCCACGGCTATCAGCGCGGTGAGGGCAGGGAGCATGGTCCTCAGCGCCTTGAGCTTATAGGGCTTGGGACTCCTCCTGTGGCTGTAGATCGTGAGCCCAACTATTGCGGACCAGCTGAGTATAAGGGCCGCCAGAATTCCGTGAAATATGAAGATCTCGGCGCCGGACCAGAACATGTTCAGGACCCCGGAGGGGGAGGTGAAGACCGCCGCATATTGTATTACCTGGCCTATCGACTTCGGAAGCTCCACTATCTCGAGACCGGGCGGCCTCATGCTCATTGCGGCCATGACAGCTAGAATATTGAAGGCGCTGTAGAGGGCCCCGAGCGCCGCCACCAACCCTATCAACCAGTGATACCACCCGTTCCTGAACCTGTCCCATGTGAACACGTAGATAGGCACTAGGACGACCTCCATCAGGAACGCGTACAGCTCGAAGTAGAACGGAAGCACAAGCCCGGAGCCTATCAGCGTCACGAAGTTGCTCCATAGGACTACTAACCCGAACTCCACAAGTGTCCCGAACGCGGCGCCCACGCCCAGGAATATCGTCGCTATTACGGCGAACGTCCTGGCGAGGAGGCGCCAGTCATCATCCCGGGTCCTCATGTACCTGTACTCGGCGACCACCGCGAACGTGATAGTTCCTATGAACATGGATGCGAGGAGCAGGTGGGCCATTATGCCGACGCCGGAGAGCCAGCGTGCGAGCAACGGAGCTTCCAGCGTGCTCACGTAAACTTAACATAGACCAGGCTTTATTTAAACATTATTTTAATGGTTCTAACCGAACACTCCGACTCATGGTCAGAGTATCCTGAGCATGGAGCCTCCATCCACGGTCACGGTGGCGCCGTTCACGTAGCTGGCAGCGTCGCTCGCCAGGAACACGGCGACCGATGCCACCTCCGAGGGTTCGGCCGCCCTCCCGAGCGGTATCCCGGACGTCATCATGCGCTCGGCCTCCTCGGCGCTCACACCCCTGGCCTGGGAGGTCCTGCGCACAAGCGACTCCATGCGGTCGGTCTTGGCGAGGCCGGGAAGCACCATGTTGGCCCTTAGCCCCAGGGCGCCGGCGTCGTGGGACACCACTTTGAGCAGTCCGGCCAGGCTCGTCCTGAGGACCGTGCTCAGTGCGAGGTCGAGGTTGGCCTCAGCTATTGAGGTGCTGGCCATGTACACTATGCTGCCGCCGGGCCTCCTGAGCCTGTCTATTGCCCGGTAGGTTATCCATACGGCGCTCAGCACCAAGAGCCTCGATGCGTACTCCCAGTCGCTCGGGATCAGCTCTAGGAAGCGGCCGGCCTTGGGAGGGCCCGTGACGTACACGACGGAGTCGAGATCGCCCATGAGCTCGTACGCCCTGTCGACGAGGCCCTCCGCCTGCTCCCTGACCGTGAGGTCGGCGGGCACCGCGTAGACGC
>JAGDXL010000011.1:0-2784 GCA_023256385.1 Nitrososphaerales archaeon | reverse complement strand
CCCGAGCCGATGCCGGAGAGCTCCCTGGCGGCACGGCTCAGGTTCTCCCTGTCCCTGCTCGATATTGTGACGGCCGACGCGCCGTTCTCCAGAAAGCCCCTGGCTACGGCCTTCCCCAGTCCCTTCGATGATGCGGTTACGAGAACCCTGTACCCCTTCGCGAGCAACCCGTCCTGTTATATACTCGAGCTAATATAAGCTTGGCGAATGCCGCTGCTCGTGCTCGAGGAACGCGCGGAGGGACTGGGCGCCAGGGAGGCGGAAACGAAGGACTACGTCGAGGTCCTGGAGGCACTGCTGCTCCTCCTGGAGCCCGGCGAGGTGACCACGTATGGAGAGATCGCCAGACTCCTCGGAATCAGCCCGAGAACCGTGGGGAGGCTGCTCGCTTCGAATCGCCGCGTGATCGTGGTGCCGTGCCACAGAGTGGTGGCCAAGGACGGCCTGGGAGGCTACAGCTCGGGTGGGCCAGAGGTCAAGGCGAGGCTGCTGGAGCTGGAGTCCGACGGAAAACCCAGGATCAGGCACCTGGCCTTGGAGCTCATCGGCAATGACACAAAGTCGGAGTCAGTCCCTCATGAGGCCAGCATTGGATAGAAGGCTGACCAGTTGATTCAGCGCGGCCTTTCCCTCCTCGCTCCCGGGATACGTTACCTCGGAGACCGGCCTGGGGACACCGAGCTCCGCGACCTTCTCCCGATATCTGTCGGGCCAGTTCGATGGATCGAATCCCCTCTGTGAGAGGAGCGCCAGCAGCCATCTCTGAGTGCCGAAGCCGGAGCAGCCCGTCCAGACGGTCTCACCCCTGTTGTGCTTGATGCGGAACGGCTTCGTGTACTTCGTGCCATGTATAGATATGTTGCCTATCTCCAGCCATGACCTGCGATCTCCGCGATCGCCCTTGTAGGGGAGCCACGACTCGAAATCTATCGTGCCCGGCTGGTTTATATCGACCTCGGCGCCGCCCGTGTCGACTTCGCCCGACTGCTCCAAGTAGAATGGGGTTACCCAGGCCCACCTCCACTCCAGGCCCAGAACGTCATCCATGAACCTCCTATAGCCCTCGAGCAACTGGTTCCTTATCTCCACGGCCTGATCGGTCCTGCCCATCCAGACGACCTCTATCCTGTGGAACTCCACCATCCTCTCTATCCCGTATATCCCCCCAGCCTCCCATCTATAGGAGGGCCCTGAGCGATCAAACCACTTTACTGGCAGCCCCTCGTCGGACACGACCTCGCCGCCGAAGAACCAGTAGAATGGCTCACACTGCGCATAACAGAGGAAGCTGTTGGGCAGCTCAAGCTTCTTCGCCAAGTCCTCGATGGGGACCTGGTCCGTGATCGACATATAGTCGATGACGTCCTCGAACTCGGAGATGTCATATGACCTGGGAAAGGTCGCGAACAGCATCGAGTTTATTGTGCCCTTGAGGTGCCCGGTCTTCAGACCTATCTCCAGCGGGTACATCTTAGGGAACATCGCCTCGCGGAAGCCCAGGGGACGGACCACCTCCTCCACGAAGAGGTCGGCCAGCGGCTTCAGGAGAGCATAGAACGTCGGCGTGTAGACCCACTGCCCGGTGGAGAACCGCTTTATGAGCCCCGAGGACTCGAGCAGTTTATTGGGGTCCTCCACGTAGCTCGGAGTCCTCTCCGCGCTCCGCCTTATCATCACCCAGTGCTCGGCCTTGCCCCCCCAGGCAGCCCGCGCCTCCTTGTCCTCGAGAAGCTTGAGCAATCTGTCTAGGAGAGGCTTCTTCATCTCGGACTCGCCGAGCTTCACGAGCGATATGCGCGTCCTCCCACCCTCGGATGATATGCCGGCTATGTATGGAAGCTTCACCGAGACGCTGTACTCGCGATCGAGCTCTACGACCACGCCCTCGAGCGCGACCTCCCTCACCCCGAGTCTGTACGTCTTGCCCCAGGTCCCCTCCAGATGGTTCCTGATCCTGAGGGCCGCGTTGTGTATCTTGAGGCGCCTGCCGGACTCCAGCTCGAGCCTGAGCACGTCGCCGGATGCCGAGGCAGACGTGACCTTCGCGTCCCCGTCCCCGAGGACCCGCCTGTTTAGATCCTCCACGAACGACTGTAGGGAGCTCAGGACGTCTCCTGGCAGTTCGTGGTTGAACCTGTAGACGGCGGTGCCCGTGAACTTCACGTCAGGGACCCAGACCACGGGGCTAAATATCGTTGCCGATCAGTGATGCGTATAGACTCACATATTCATCCATGAGTCCCTGCGTCTGAGGCCGTAAACAATTGTTGAGTGAGGACCGATATGCATATGATTTTCTAGAATGAATCCGAAGTACCGTTGCACAATATAACATTTAGTTCTTTGATAAATCATTTGTATTGCAACACTACTTACAGCTGACGCTGTACACGATCCAAATCAGTAATCTTCAATGTCAATTCGCCTATTGCTAAGTCTATGTCCGAAGGCGCGGGCGAGGCCCCACAGCCCAGCCCGGCACGCATCCAACTGCAAAAAGTTGGGAGAGAGGTTTATCTCCCGCGAATTCCTCAGGATCGCAGCGCGCGTTGACGATAGGTCGGCCAGTCTGCTGAATTGATGATGCGCCGTGGCTAATCTGAGCGCGCCGTCAAACTTATAGTTATTTGGCCAATCTTTGGTGTATAAATAAACTCAGTTTCAAAGCAACGCATCCATTTACGCAGCTAGTCTCCGGCTCAATCAAAAATCCTTTAAGTAAATTCGTCCATAGCGGGATCGATTTCCAACGGCGCGGGCGAGGCCCCACAGCCCAGCCCGGCA
>JAGDXL010000013.1 GCA_023256385.1 Nitrososphaerales archaeon | reverse complement strand
GGCACTCACCATGTTCTTGGCCGGGATAGTCGCGCCCACCGGGCGCGTCCACAGCTATGAGGCTAGGAAGGAGTTCGCGGACGTCGCCAGGGAGAATCTGGCTAGAGCGGGACTCCTGGATTACGTGGACCTGAAGATTGCCGATGCCTCCGTCTCCGTGGACGAGGCGAACGTGGACTCCGCGGTGGTTGACGTCGGCGACCCGATGAAGGTCCTCAGGGTGGTCGGTACTGCCCTAAAGCCCGCCGGCGGTCTCGCAGTGGTGACGCCCACCTTCAACCAGACCGAGCGCGTCATATCCTATCTGCGCTCCGAGGGATATGTCATGGTGGACGCGTTCGAGACCCTGTATCGGAGGATAGAGTCGAAGCCAGGGGCCACGAGGCCTTCCAGCACAATGATATCGCACACGACGTTCATAGTCACCGCGAGGAAAGTGTCTCCAGATCACTAAGGCATTTAAGTATGCCCGCCAACGGTGGCGCGTTGTCGTCCACGGCGCCGGAGGCCCCTCTCCCGGACAAGGAGGCGGATTTAGGGGCATGGTACGATGAGGTCCTCAAGAGGGCCGAGCTCATAGACATCAGATACGGCGTGAAGGGATTCGTGGTGTACAGGCCCAACGCCATGAGGATCGTCAAGCGCATATACGAGATGTTCGAGGACGAGCTGGAGAGCAGAGGGCACCTGCCCATGCTCCTTCCCCTGGTAATACCGATGGCGAACTTCAGGAGGGAGACCGAACACGTCAAGGGCTTCGAGGACCAGGTGTTCTACATAACTGAGGCCGGCGAGAAACCGCTCGACGAGAAGCTGGTCGTGCGGCCCACCTCCGAGACCGCTATATACCCGATGCTGTCGCTCTGGATCCACAGCTACAGCGACCTCCCACTGAGGCTCTACCAGAGCGTCGCCGTCTACAGGCATGAGACCAAGGCAACGCGCCCGCTGCTCAGGGGCAGGGAGTTCCTGTGGATAGAGACTCACGACGCGTTCGCGGACGAGGTCGGAGCTAAGTCCCAGATACTGGACGACCTTCAGGTCGCCAAGAAGGTGTACGACGAGCTCGGGCTCGCGTTCCTGGTCGTGGAGAGGGAGCCATACGACAAGTTCCCGGGGGCGGAGAGCAGCTACGCATACGACGCGCTCCTCCCAAACGGCAACGTGCTGCAGATAGCCACCACGCACTACTTGGGCGATCACTTCACGAAGGCGTTCGACGTCACGTTCGTGGATCGCGACGGGAATCGCAGAAATCCACGCAGCACGTGCTTCGGAATAGGGATCTCCAGGACGCTGGCAGCGCTCATAATGACGCATGGCGACAAGTACGGGCTCGTCCTCCCCTTCGGGCTCTCCGTTCACGATGTGGTGATAGTTCCCATACCCCACAGGGGAATCGTCGACGACGTCATGGCGAAGGCCAGGCGGCTCGAGGAGGATCTGAGGGCTGCGGGCTTTAACGTGTACTTAGATGACTCCGAGGACACGCCGGGCGACAAGTTCTATCACTGGGACATGTTGGGGGTCCCAACTAGGATAGAGATAGGGAGAAAGGAGGTCGAGGGAAAATTCGTCACACTCTACAGGAGGGATGAACGGATCAGGGAGAAGGTGAAGGACGAGGACCTGCAGGATCGCCTCCGTGCACTCTCGAAGGAGATACTCGACAATATCCGTAACCGTGCGTGGGAGAGGCTCAGGAACTCCATATCCGATGCCGCCAGCAGGGACGACATAGAGAGGCTCGCCGGGGAGGGCCGCATAATAAGGGCGAACTTCTGTGGAAGGGATGAGTGCGCTCAGGAGATAAAGGAGAAGACCGGCTACGAGGTCCGGGGCAGGAGGGTCGACGTAGAGGAGAAACCTGATGGGAACTGCGCTTGGTGCGGCCGCCCTGCCTCCAGGGTTGTGTACATGGCCAAGGCCTATTGAACGTCGAGGGCTATTGAGCGCACATTTTTATCTCAGGACCAGGGGAGGATGTGCGTCTTGACTAAGAAGAGGAAGAGCAGGGGGAGATCCAAGGGAGATAGAGGAAGAAGCGATCTGGTGCACTGCAGCAAGTGTGGTGCCCTTGTACCCAGGGACAAGGCGATAAAAGTGACCGCCAGATATTCTCCGGTGGATCCGATGCTGGCCAAGGAGCTCAGGGAGAAGGGTTCCTACGTTCCCAGCACGATGGTGACCAAGTACTACTGCGTCTCGTGCGCAGTCCACTACGGAATAGTTAAGGTGCGGCCTGAGGACGAGAGAAAGGAGCCCGGCAGACTGGCTAGGAGATAGGCAGTTATCCACGACTTTCCCGGCAATATACTCGCGAATTCATAATTCATATTACGGATATCAAGCAGGCTTTCGTCTCCATCAGATATGCCTGGATGGAATTAGCTCGTGGATCGCGTTCAGCCGATCAGCCCCAGCGATCTCAGGCCATCCGCTATGGCAGGCGCCGCGCTGACGCGCGTAGTTGGGTTCGGCACAGTGTCCGAACTGAAGACCTCCTCAACCCCGTCCTCCAAAATCTTGACCAGGGCATTCTCGACCAAGAGCGCATGCGTGGCTCCGACCACTATCTTCCGAGCTCCGAGCTCCGACAGGAGCTTGGCTGCCTCCCTTATCGTGCCCCCAGTGCTTATTATGTCGTCCACCAGCAACACATCCTTGCCGCGCACGTCCACATCCCTCGTGACCTTCACCTTAACCTCCCTATCTCCTAGCCTGTTCTTGACGAGTGATGCATGGTCCACGCCCAGCTCGCGCGCCGCGAGCGCTGCCCACTGCTCCGCCTCCGCGTCCGGGCCTATCACTGCCATATTCCCCTTATCCACAAGCCCCGTGTCCACCGCGTACCTAGCCAGCGACGGCATCGCGCTGGCGTCTACGTATGGGATGCCCACCAGTGAGCGCATGTCCAGTACCCTGTGCCGATGGACGTCCACAGTGAGCAGATGATCCGTTCCAACACTCCTTATCAGCTTCGATACCGTGACCAAGCTGACGGCCTCCCCTGGCTTGAACCGCTCGTCCTGTCTCGCGTAGGGGAAGTACGATAAAACAACCGTGACGCTCTTGGCGTCCTCCTTCATGGAATCCACCGCCAGCAGCGTCTCCACGAGGTACTCATCTGGGGAAAACACGGCGGATTGCAGAAACACGACGTCCTCACCCTTCACGTCGTCAAGCAAGCGGACGTACTTCTCACCATCTGGAAAACGTCTGTACTCGACCTTGGCTACACGCGATCCGGTGGCGCGCGCCACCCTGTATGCAAGGGGCCCGTTGGAAGAACCCGGGACTACTATCATTCGTTTGCGCGCGTGGGCCTGGGCTCTAATAAAGACTTGTCCTAGATGATTGTTCTCGGTCAACTAAAAGCGCCACTTGTGACTAGCTTGGTTGCCTCATCAGCTTAGATAACTTGTACGCAGACCCAATAATCGAACCCGCGCCCGTCCGGGGGCGGCGGGGCTGCACAGGGGCAGAGCGCGCCTCCTTCCCCTTCCCGGGAGGGGAGGGAGAGGATCCCTGCCTCCAAGGCGGCCTCAATGCACCGGACAGGGACGCGCCGGTCAAACGATGGGGATTTCCGGACCCCTCCGGGGATCTTCCTCGGCGGGGGCCTCTTCCCGGCGGTAAAACGCTGGGGAGGCGCCGCCCCGCCCAGGCGACCCCCCGACGGGCCCTGAATCCCCGGAGTTTGAACCTGCGCCTCCCGGGGCGCGAGCCCAAGCGCGGGTCCTTATATTAATCATCAAACGAAACAAGGAGAGCAGGTGCTGCTCAATTACACGCTAAGCGAATTGAAACATGACGCGAATGCGAAAATACTAATTGAGGAAAGCTCAAACCGCTGTTGTTAATCGTAGATCACAACGGAGTTGTGCCTGCGAACGGCATGGCCTCCACAAAGGGAGGTGACCCAAAACCTCGGTGGTATATCTAAAGGTCCTCACCTCAAAGGTTAGAACAGGGATTATAACCGGGGATCGATCGAGCATCGGCGTGGAGCTGAAGCCGTTCAC
>JAGDXL010000022.1 GCA_023256385.1 Nitrososphaerales archaeon | reverse complement strand
GGGGGCGGAGCGGAGGGTCCCCGATGAACCCGGGAGGGGGCTATATGATTATGATGCAGTGAAGCCCAAGATGATGCAGTGAAGCCCAAGCTCCACTGCGCGCACGATAGGTATGCTGATGCATACCTACCTATGTGTACGTAGGGTGAAACCCTCATCCTCAATCTTATCGCCCTGAATTCCGCTGCTCGGCCCTCCTCACCTTGAGCTGTAGCCCGTCATATCCAGTCACTAGCACTTCGTCCCCCCTCCTTATCCGGCCCTCCTCGGAACATGCCCTCCAGATGAATCCCTCGATCCTCACCTCACCGCATGGATTCAATTCCCTGGTCACGATGCCGACAACCCCGACGAGCGACTCTCTCCCGGTCAGGGGCCTCCTCCTATACCTAGAGAGGGATCTCGCATATATTGCAAGTGCAGCACCGCCCACGGAGATAGCTGCCGCAGCCACGTAGAAATCCAACCCATACGGGGATGGCGAGACCTGCATACCTTGGCCTAACATGTAGATCCCGACGACGCCGACGAGCACTGCCGCCAAGAACGCCAATCCATGACCGGTCTTGAGCTCTAATATCAGTAGAGCAGCTGACACCGCGATGAGCACGAGACCTATTGCGGACGCGCCCACCAGCTCTGCTCCGACCAGACCCATGACCAGCGACACTGCGCCAGCGGCGCTCATGATGATGGTGGGGTGCAGCACGTCTAGCGCTATCAGGATTAGCCCCAGCATCATCAGGATGCCATCGACCAAGGGATCGCTGATCACGCTGAGGAATTGCTCGTAGTAGCCCTCGGAGAACTGGACCTGCGGTGCGCCGGAGATCCCGAGGTACGACTCGGCCGCCGACAAGTTTTCAGCAGTCCCGTCTGCCAGGTGATACTGGACCGCCTGTTGCGCGGTGTAGGATGCGTCGTAGAGCACCATGTAGCTGGCGGCGGTGGAGTTCCTGTTCCACCTGGCGGCCTCGCTCTCCATGAGGGATAGCATCGCCGCCTCGGTGTGGTTCTGCTCCAGCTGGGAACCTCCCAGGACTATCGGTGTGGAGGGCCCCAGCTCGGAGCCTGGCCCCATGAGGATCACGTTGGAATCCATTGCGATGTAGCTGGCGGCGGAGGCCGCCAGCCCGCCCGGCAGCACGTAGGTGTAGATCGGTATTCCTGACTGATTAGCCTGGTTGAGGTAGGATATTATGCTGGTCATGTCGTCTAGATATCCACCGGGCGAGTTCATCTCCATCAGTATCGCGCCGGCTCTGTGTGATATCGCATATTCAACTGCATTCCTCACGAGCGTCGAGGATCCCAGGTCTACCGTGTACCCCATGTCGATGATCACCACGGGGCGATTTGCGCCGCCCGATGCGTGTAACGATGTGGGATTCGACGCCGAGAGGACGACTGTGAGCCCGATGAGCGCCCATATCCAGATCAGGGCCCTCGAGCCGCTCATTTCTGATCAGTCTGCGAGGCCTGGGCTCCTTCGCCCTCCGTCCCCGATCTGCCGCGAACACTCCTTTCCCTCTTCTTTCCCTTGATACCACCCATCACGTCTTCCAGCCCTATTATTCCCATCGTGGATACGCCAGCGGACGGTATATTCGCGGGCACTATTATCAGGGGGCCCTCGCTCTGGAGTCCCAGCTCGTACAGCATGTTCATCCACCTCAGCTGGAACGCCCGATCGTTGCCGCTGTAGAGGTTAGCCGCCTCCACCATCTTCTCCGCTGCCTGGACCTCCGCGAGCGCGAGAGTCACCCTGGCCCTTCTCTCCCGCTCCGCCTGCGCCTGCCTGGACATGGCCTCCTGCAGCATCGATGGTATCTTGATGTCCCTTATCTCCACTGACGTCACCTTGACCCCCCATCCCTCGGTCTTCTCATCTATTATATTGCGAGCTATCTCGCCCACCTTCTCACGCTCCGTCAGCAGCTCGTCGAATGTGGTCTGACCTATAACCTCCCTGAGGGTGGTCTGCGCGGCGTATTTCGTCGCCTCGGCATAATTCTCGGCCTTCAGCACGCATTTCTCCGGGTCGGCGACCATGAAGTACATCACCGCGTCGACGTCGACCGGCACATTGTCCTTGGTCAAGGTCTGCTCTATCACGAATGAATACGTCTGCAGCCTCAAGCTTATCCTCATGGGCACCCTGCTGATGAATGGCGTGACGTAAATTATACCTGGGCCCTTCATTCCGGCATATCTGCCGAGGGTCAGCACCGGCGCCCGCTCCCACTCGCTCAGTATCTTTATTCCACTGAGCAATATTATCAATACGACGAGGACTAGGAACGCTATTAGAAGATCGGCAGCTAGCACGATGTGATCACATAAACATCTATTATAAAAAGGATTCTGATTGGAAGTACTGGAAGGCTAACATATGCTTATATGCCGTGCACATTAAAACTATACGTGGAATATCGGAAGCTTGGAAGGAGGGGCTTTCAGGACATCTGCGACGAGGTGATGTCCGTTGCGGAGAAGAACGGATTGGGAGTCGTGGGCGAGCTCGATATGTCCGGCACGCTGAGGGCCAAGGGCTTCACTTTTCCTTACATGAGAATATTCCTGCTCTGCAATGCGGCATACGCGAATAAGTTCCTGTCGGCCGTCCCGGAAATGGCGTCAATCCTTCCGTGCCATCTCTCGATTACCGCCCGCGAGGATGTAGTCGAGATAGCGGCATCGCCGCTCAGCTATCTGACTAGGGGCATGGAGCTGGGGGACGACGTGAAGGCAATGGTGGAGGCAGCAGACGCCAAAATGAAGGCTGTGGTGGATCAGCTGGCAAGCTGAATTTATGAGCCATGCGTAGATGTGCGGGGGGTGGGATTCGAACCCACGAACCCCTGCGGGACGGGGGCCTAAGCCCCGCGCCTTTGACCGCTCGGCAACCCCCGCATTGGGGCGCTACCGCCCGGCAAGTACGCATGAGCTGCTCCTCAGCTGAAGCCTCGGAGCTTCCCGGCTCATTGCCCCACCTCACTTCCCATCTTTTTGGATCAGAGCTCCACGGGCACAACGGGCGGCTCTCGCCCCGTGCGCCGGCCGCGAGGCGCTGCGGAGCGTGCACGCCACTCCATCTGCGTATGCGTGGAACCTGAGCCCCACGACCGACATCAATGCCATGCACTCATAATGTTTTATAAAGCTTTGGAGGAAGTTCGTGCGCATGCTCCTTTCGAGGATCAGGAGTTTACCGTTTTTCTCCAATAGCCTAAAGTATTATTAAAATTGAGGGCGACGCGAACCAACCGCGCAAGTTCTGTTGGCCTTCATCCTCCTCTCGCCGCCTGGACTTGAAGCGCAGTGATAATTCTCGGCCGTATCTAATCACGCCTTTTGGCGTGGCTTCTCACAATCCTGCAGCGAAAGCATTTTAGCGCGCTCCTACAGAGCCAGAAGGAGCCGGGGTGCCCGAGCGGCTAAGGGGCAGGCCTCGAGATCCGTCTATATGAGGGCTGGAAAGCCTGTGGGCGAAAGCCCGTGTGGGTTCAAATCCCACCCCCGGCGCCACGTCCACGACCTTTAAAAATCGGGTAAAAGAGATGGAGGGGTGCTATTTTCTAGTGGAATGGTGCATTGATTATTATCTCAGCCCTGGTAGGCGGGCGTTGCTTCGTAAGCCTCCAACTTCCAGCTGGGCTTCATGGAGCCGGCGACTTGCATCAGATGATCCAGCGAGTCAACCTCCCATCTGCAGACCGCCATATTCTTCCCCTTAACCAGGAATACCTCCTTGAGCTGTAGACCTTTCGGCAGCTTTCCGCCCTTCACCATGCCTAGGAGATCTCCCGCAAATTTGTCAAATGCGGGCTTCTGAGAATCACTCCAAGTGTGCACAACGATCACAGTCGTCATTAAAATGAAATAGAACCAGATGCTATTTAAATATTACTGCGTTTACTTCACTTGAAGAAACAATTCTTCGCGTGGCTATGATCCCTATTTCCAACCCTTGACGGGACTGGACGTGCGCCAGATGCTGCCATTTGAAGGGGGATCTGGAGCTGGGCGACCGCGCCTAC
>JAGDXL010000017.1 GCA_023256385.1 Nitrososphaerales archaeon | reverse complement strand
ACGAGAGGGGGAGGGGGTGGGTGCCGAGGGACGTGCACGAGGAGGACATGGGCTATGACATAGAGAGCAGAAACGGCATGGAGAAGCTGCGGATAGAGGTGAAGGGCCTCTCCAGGGAGGGCGATGAGGTGACGCTCACGCATAACGAGCTCAAGGCCTCGGAGTTCTTCGGGGACAGCTATCGCCTGTACGTCGTGTTCGACCCCCTAGGCTCCCCCCGCCTGAAGCAATTAGCGCCGCCCTTCAGGGTGAAGAGGGAAGTCGTGGTGGTGCAGTACGTGATAGACCTGGGGGATGGGCACGCGGACGCAGCTCACACTCGGCAATGACCTTGGAATTGAAGCACGGCCGCAGCGCGTGGACTGCGAACTTTCCGCAGTCCTCTGGGTTTCCTGAGCCGGGCGGTCGGAGAAGCTAGCTTCCTATTTCGATGATCCCACACAGAATCTTCTCCAAAACATCCAGTGACAGATCCTTCCGCCTCCTAGTCGACAACCTTGTTCGCCTTGGACCCGGTGGACGAGCGGTAGCGTCCAGTCACATTGCCCCATCACTCGCAACAGTGCTATGCTATATCATCTAATCATCTAAATTACACCTTAAAACCACCTTCGGGACTACTGTTTCATTCCGCAGAGGGCGCGCAAAATATCCACGTCCAGCTCGGCGGCTGCCACCGGAACCTGTATGTGGAGCTGTTCCAGCGTTGAGGGCGCTATCTCGCCCAAAACGCCCAGCTCGACGCCGGAGAGCGACGTTGAAGCGCATCTGCCATCGATGAAAGGGGGCGCGCACCCAGATGCCGAGTAGGACGGCTGGGTCCCCAGCAGCGATCTCACCAATGTGTCCACAATTGACTTGACCTCCGTGAAGTTCGCCTTGGCGTGGGCTACCGCCACCGCGAACCGGCGATGTTCACCTGCGGTGGTGCCCTCGCGGCGTGCGACTACGCCCACCTCAAAGATCCTCTGAGGATATTCCTCGTGGACGTTTGTGGAGAGCACGTAGAGCAGGCCGGGAATCAAGCTGTCCCTGATATATTCATGCTCACTGCTCTTGCTGGAGAGTACCCTGATGGAATGCTCGGGCGAGCGACCCGTAGCCCTGTAAAGGATGTTGTAGCTCGTGAGGTGGGTCGTTATAACTTCCTGCATTCCCATGCCTACAGCGACGTCCCGGACCATCTCGTCGAACAACGAAGCCGGGGAGAGCTCGCCTATGCCGGGCTCGCGGGGCTGCTCAGGCGAGAGCCTTGAATATCCATAGCCGTAGGCGACCTCCTCCACGAGATCCACCTCGTGCATGACGTCGAACCTGTAGCGGGGAATGAGCGCGACGACGCCATCGCGCAGCACCTCGCGCACGCCGATCCTGGATCTGCCGAGGTATTCCGCTAAGTCGGATGGCTTCAGGTCGAGGCCGAGGAGGGAGGACGCGCGCGAAGCGCTCACGTATAGCTCGCGGCTCGATAGATCAGGGGTCCGCAGGACGAGGTCGCCGTAGTCGACCGAGATGTACTCTATGCGCGCCTTCATCTCGTGCAGAGTCAGGGCCAGCACCGAGAGCGCATCCATCACCTTGGGGAGCGAGGTGCCGGTCACGTCCACGAACAGCGAGCGGGTGCCTCCATGTACGCGCGTGTGCTCGCCGTTTATTATCGGGGGAAACGATAACGTGTTACCGGCCGAGTCGATCAGCGCCGGGTACAGGGACGCTCCCGAGAAGCCGGAGCCGTATTTTCTGCCCAGCTCGTGTTCCTCGAGTATGCTCTTCACGGT
Organism: Nitrososphaerales archaeon; assembly: GCA_023256385.1. GTDB lineage: Archaea > Thermoproteota > Nitrososphaeria > Conexivisphaerales > Conexivisphaeraceae > Conexivisphaera. The sequence continues at coordinate 32,552 of JAGDXL010000017.1, read as the reverse complement.
CCACGATCTGGACTCCCCGAGCGGCACGAACGCGTGATCGCCGCCGACGGCCACGTACCGTATTGGCGGCGTTATTCTGTCGAGGTCGTGCAGCCCTATTGCCACCCTCCTGCGGTGACGGCCCAGGCCCTCGTGGAGATCCTCCTGCATGCGTATCAGCTGCCTCAGGGAGTCATCGTCCAGCTTGAGCCCCCTGGAGACGAGCCCGGCTACGTAGGGGCGTATTCCCCTGAGCGCGGGATCGGCGCTCACGAGCACCCCGGATGGAGAGAGCGGTATCTCCGCGGGGCCCAGCTCAACCCCCGTGAGCCCCCTGAGATAGTGCGCGATCCCCCACTCGGTGGCGAAGTCGGGCCTGTTTGGGCTGTACTCTAGGCGCGCGGTGTAACCCTCCACGGACTCTATGTCCAGTCCAGCGTACGGCACGACGTCCAGTAGATCTTCCGGGGATCCGTGCCACGCCGTCAGGGCGGCAAGCCTTCTCAGGTCGACCTCTACGACCGGCAGCTTGGAACCCCCCTTAGCCAGGACAGCCTGTTCGCGTACAGCTCGCGCGCGTCGCTCACCCCCATCTTCACCATTATCATGCGCTCAAGTCCCAGGCCCCAGGCGAGCACGGGCTCCTTCACCCCGAGGGGCATCGTCACCTCCGGCCTGAATATGCCCATTCCGCCCATCTCGAGCCATATGTCGCCGACCTTCACCATTACCTGCAGCGATGGTTCTGTGTAGGGGAAGTACGTGGGCCAGAACTTCATCTCGCTGAATCCCAGGCGCGAGTAGAACTCCGAGATGTAACCCATCAGGCGACGGAGGTTGGCGTCCGGCGATTTCACTATGCCCTCCACCTGGTGGAACTCCACCAGGTGCCTGGAGTCCACCTTCTCGTTGCGGAAGACGCTCCCCACGCTGAACACCTTTGCCACCGGCAGATCACGCGCTGCGGCGAGCGCCCTGACCGTCAGCGCGGTCGTGTGCGTTCTAAGGACTACCCGGCGTGCCTCCTCGGGATTCCACTCGTGGCCCCAGCCGGTGGAGCCCGTCCTCCAGCCGTTCTCATGGACCGCCTTCACTGCTGCCTCGACGTCGGCTGGAGGTTCCTCGAATGGACCGGTATCCACGTAAAACGTGTCTTGGAGCTCGCGCGCCGGATGATCCTGCGGCGTGTAGAGGGCGTCGAAGTTCCAGAAGCTTATCTGGAGTATCCTGCCGGATATCTCCTGGAATCCCATGGACGTGAATATTTCCTTGACGCGCCTGATGTATTCCGTTATCACGTGCCGCCTGCCGGGATATACCGTGGGCACCGCCGCCTCCACGTTGAGCCTGGATAGACGCAGCGACCTCCACCTGCCAGTCGACAGATCCTCCGGCGTCAGCTGCGTCACCACGCCCTCCAACGATGGATGCGGTAGCGCGGATGCCTCCTCCGTCGCGGATACGAACGTGTCCCTCGACTCGCGGATCTCCACGAACTCCGGGCGCTGCGAGAGCGCGTCGAGCGCCGAGCGCTCCTCCGGCGTGAGCGAGTCCAGCGGCAGCTCCCCCGCCTCGGCTATCTTCCTCAGCAGCGACTGCAGGGCCGGCGCGTAGGGGCCCCCTCTCAACATGCGCAGCCTGCCGCCCGATATCGAAACGAACCCCTCCCTCACGAGCCTGCCCACTGCGGCGTTGATTTCAGACGGGCTCATCCCAAGGGCATTTGCGAGGCCGGACAGGTTCAGCTCGCCGCCCGACCTCTCGAGGGCGCTGAGCAGCACGTCCTCCGGGAGGCCCCTTTCCGACGCGGTCCGGCCGTTCCGGCCCAGCAGCACCGACATATGCGCGCGAGCCCCCTGGACCTGAGCCACTCCACGGCGCGGCGGGCCTGGTCGACCGAAACGCCGGCGGCGGACGCGACCTCCTCGACGTCCATGGGCCTTCCGGCCTCGAGCAGCGCCCTCAGGACCCTCCCCTCCAGTGGGTGGAGTGCATCGACGTCAGCCGCGTTCGACGACATTTGCCCACCCACCTACAGAATCCTGCCCTCCTTATCTATCTCGCCTTTCCTTATGCGGCGGGAGCTTATGGGCTCCCCGTCCTCCGCGAGCACGAAGTCTATCCGCACCACGTCGACCTCGCCGAGCCCCCGGGACCTCCTGGCCGCGTTCGCCGCGCTCCCCCTCTCCTCGGTCTCGGGGCTGACCACCAGCGCCTCTATGCTCGGATCCTGCGCCAGGGGACCGAACGGGTCCTCTAGCTTGTATATCGCGTAGATCCTGTCGCGGTACTTCGACTCAAGATACTCCAGGAGGTCGCAGGCGCGCTCCTCGAAGGACCTATCCGGGGATTTCCCCATCCTCTGCGCGAGCTCGTCGGAGCTGAGCCCTATGAGCACCTCGTCGCCGATTGAGAACGCCGCATCGATCAGCGCACGATGACCTCTGTGAAATGGATCAAACGTGCCGCCTATCGCGACCTTCCTGTACTTATGTTCCACGTCAAAGGTTTTAGCGACCAGCGTAATAGTTCTTTGGCTTGAGCCACTGAACATTTTTATGTATAAATAAAATCGTTTCAAGCGATCATCTATTTGCACCGCCCGTCTCTGATTCAATAAAAAACTTTTTAAGTTAGCATGTATATAGTTGAGTCGATGGATAACGGCACGGGGATGACTCCACAATTCAACCCGGCGCTCGAGGGGCCGGGCACATCAACGTCAACGGATAACATGGTCTTCCCCGCGCCGGAGGACAACGGAGTGCGCGCCGTCATCGTTCGCCTCCTCCCCAGCGGCGCGCAGGAGCGCAAACTGCGGCGCCTAGCGGACGCCGCCTCGCGGTTATGGAACGAGCTGAGCTACGAGAGGAGACAGGAGTACTTCGAGGCTAGAAGACGGGGGATGTCGCAATGGGCCAGCCTGAAACATGTGGATCTCAGGGGCACGCGGAAGAAGCATGTGCCGAAGTACACGGAGGTCCTCGGCGCGGCGGCCTGGGAGGTGGAGAGGAAGAACTCGGAGGCCTGGAGTGCGTTCAGGAAGACACTTGTGGCCAAGTTCGAGGGCAGGCTGCCGCCGTGGATCCATCCATCGCCGCCGGGCTACAGGAAGGACCGCGCGGCCGGGAGGCGCCGGTTATGGATCCCGGTGCGCCACGAGATGTACACCGTGGATCCGGAGGCGCACGTCATCTACATACCTCGCTACAACCTGCACCTGCGGTTCGCTGGCGAGATCCGTTGGTACGGGAAGCAGGGGAGGATGGAGATATGGTACGACGACGCTAGGCATGCATGGTACGCGTCCATAGCCGTGCAGGTCGGAGCGGAGACGACGAGGAACGGCACCAGGCCACCGCACATAGTGCAGGGGAAGCGCCGCTCGATAGAGGTCGCCAGGCCGAAGGGCGACGAGGTCGCGGGCATAGACCTCGGGGTGAACATCATCGCGTCCGTCGTGGTCAGCGACGGGGCGTGGCTCCTCTACAGGGGAGCTAGGCTGAAGGAGGACTACTTCTATTTCGAGGGAAGGATAGCGAGGCTGGAGTCGGAGGCCGCCCACGCCAAGGCAGGGGGCGACGAGGTGAAGTATTACAAGCTGTGGGCAGAGGTGAGGCGGCTGAAGAGGAAGTGGACCGCTAGGCGCCTCCACCTGTACAGGAACCTGGCATCACATCTGATCCATGAGCTGTGGGACCGCGGCGTCTCCAGCGGCGTCTCCACGATCTACGTGGGCTACCCGTACGATATAGCACAGGAGAGGGGGAACAAGTACAGCGTGAACATATGGGCCTATCGCGAGCTGGTGGGAGTGATAGAGGCCAAGGCCCGCGAGTACGGGATCGCGGTCTACGAGGTGTTCGAGCGCGGGACATCGAGCCACTGCGCCTACCACGGCGCGGAGGTCTCACGGCATCCGCGCGGCATCGTCACGTGCCCGGTCGGCGACCACAGGCTGCACAGCGACCTCAACGGCGCGCTCAACATACTGAGGCGCGGCTCCGGAGTGCTGGTCCAGGGGAAGGAGAACCTCAGACTGCTCTCGTTCATCGTGGACCACAGCGGGGTCGTGCCCGCGAACCGTATAGCCTCCGCAAAGGGAGGTAATGCCCAAAGCCCTGGCACATATCCAACTTAGTCAAAAGTTGGGAAAGGAGTTATAACCTTGTGGGAGCAGAAGGATTGTGCTGTACGCTGGTTTTAGCTACTTACAGTCGCGGGTGAGAAGTTACATGGTTAATAGTGCTATCCACATGTGCAGCTTAAGCGCGGACAAAATCCCAACCCGGAGAGGGTAGTGGGATGATGAATGTATTCAAGGAGCTAAATAAAATATCTCGCCACGCTCGTCGCGTTCATCTATACGTATCAGATTTCAAGGACGCCCTCGCCACCTTCATGGGTCGCGGCCTTCTTCATCTCCGGATTTACGCGCGTAATTTCATCGATCAGCTTCTCTAGGCTGGGGCTGGACACTAGGTTCAAGAACTCCTTCAGCTCCGCCGCGTTCCTTATGACCAGACCATTCCTTTTCTTCGGCCTGCCGTCCTCACCGACTGGATTTATCTCGACTGCGAGTCTGCTCTGGGAGCCCTTGTACCCGGGCATCTTTATCACGAAGATGCCAGGTACGCTGGTCCTGAGCCTCGCCCAATCCTTACCATCCCTGAGGAATTCCCTTAGTTTCTCCTCAGTGGACGTCGACATTGTAAATGCGCGAGCGCTCCTAGATAAAAATGTGTCGATGAACGCCCACTAGGACGTGCGCCTATCTCACATTTTGACTGGGGATATGGAAAGCAAAGGCCACTACCTTCTACATGCGGAAGTGCATAGTGACCATTCCCACTGGATAGCCGGGAACAAATAGATGTTCGTGGAGCCGGCAGTTCCTGTTCAGTAGTGGGAGTATAACTCATCTGTATGCACCTTGAGCCTGCTCACCTTGTCCAGGTCTGCGCATGAGCTCGCGAGGTACCTTTGCGAGTTGAACTATAGCGCCTATCTGTATCGAGAATATCGGTAGCCCGGTATTGGGATCGTTGCCCGCATACGCCACAGCGCTCGGCTCCACTTTCACGCGCAAAATGGCGCCGTTGGCTAGCTTCAGCTCCATCCACCCACAATCCTTCACTATCTCAAAATCTATTATCTCAGGCTGGGACATCGGACTATAGTCGAAGGAATTGCCTATTAAATAGTTGGGTCTGAGCCGAACATCCTGCCACAAATCAATTGAATTATTTACAAATTTAATGATAAAGCGGAGGGCTCTACCGTTAGTTGACGTATCTGGACGCACCACAAATCGGCTTAGCCGCACAACATCTCGCACGATGTAGAAAAATATGATTTAACTATTAACATGATATTATTATTTAATTTTAGGGCACAATATTTAAAAACTCGTAGAACTTGGCGCGGTGTTATGCTCGGCAAGTATCCAGTTTTTCCACCAACCGATCAGGAGTTCCTAGATCCTCCTAGGACGGAGGAATACGACGTGGTCATAGTCGGCGCCGGAGGTGCCGGATATCACGGTGCGTTCGAGCTGAGTAAGGGCGGCCGTCGCGTGTTGATGGTGGACGATAAGGGGAACCTAGGCGGCAACTGCCTCTACGAGGGATGCATACCTTCGAAGGCCATCGCCATGACCGTGTACCTGATGGAGAAGGTCAGAGGCATACTGGAGAGCGTGGGCAGCAGGAACGCCGGAGCTCCTGCCCTCAGGGCCATCTGGGAGGACGCGGTGTCGCACAAGGACGACGTGCAGACGATAAGGTACCATCAACACATAAGGGAGATCAAGGAACATGGAAACCTGGAGTTCGTGAAGGGAATAGCCCGTGTACTGGACGAGCACAGGGTCGTCGTCGAGGATCTGGATGGCTCTTGGAGGAAGGAGGTGCGCGGAAGGAACCTGATAATAGCGCAGGGATCAGTTCCACTGAGGCCGCCGATCAGGGGATCCGAGTTGACGATAGGAAGCCTCGAACTGTTCGGCTACAGGACGAGCTTCAGGAGGATGCCTGACTCCTTGGTCGTGGTGGGCGGCGGCTACATAGGCGTGGAGGCGTCGCTGATGGCCGCCTCAGCCGGGAGAAGCGTGACCTTGCTCGAGATGCTTCCCAGCATCCTCAGCGGATGGGACGAGGATGTGGTGAATTCCATAGGTCAGGAGCTCAGCGCGCGTGGGGTCAAGGTCATGACTAACTCCAAGGTCACGGAGATTCGCTCCGAGGGCTCCCAGAAAGTGGTGGAGTACGTGCGTCCCGACGGGTCGAGGGGGACTGCGGTGGGGGACGAGGTGGTGATGGCGGCCGGGAGGATTCCATACGTGGAGGGACTGGAGCACCTGGGGATAATCCAGAACGGGCGCGCGGTGGTGGAGCCCACGATGGAGACCAAGAGGAATGGGGTATACGCGACCGGTGATCTCCTCGGTAAATTCATGCTCTTTCACGCCGCCGTGAAGGAGTCGACGATCGCCGCGTGGAACATCCTGCACGGGCATCCTGTATACGAGGTGAACTTCAACTCCATACCGCAGGCACTCTTCACGGAGCCGGAGGCCGCATACGTAGGTGTCACGCCTGCGGCCGCTAGGAAGGCCGGGATTCCGCACTCCGTGGTCAGCTACGATCTCGCCGACGACGCATATGCCCAGATAATGGGCGTCAGGAAGGGCTGGGTCAAGATCGTGGTGGAGCGCGAGACCCAGAGGATAATAGGGGGGCTGATACTAGGTGAAGCGGCATCACTCCTGATAAATGAGGTAGCACTGGCTATTGCAACTAATTCTAAGGTGAAGGATCTGGCGTTACTTGCCCATCAGCATCCAACAATATTCGAATCAATAGACCGCGCTGCCATAAGATTCTCGTTGTGAAAACATCAGTCGATCATAATCATGATTTCACTTCTCCGTTGTCGGTTCCAGACTCCTCCCCACCGGCCTTCTCCTTGTCCTCGCCTTCAGCAGCCCCAGAGATCGCCTGAAGATCTCTCACGTCCTCCTCTGATAGCACTCCGGCGGCTATCAGATTTACCAGCGCGTTGGTCGAGGCATGGCCGGAGACCCTCCCGTTCTTCCCCCGGGTCTGCCTCCATCTGAGGTATGTATTACCGCTCTTGGACTCGTATATGACGCCGAGAACGTCCTTGACGCGTACGAACGTTATGTCCCTAGCCTTATCAAGGGTATATTTGTCGGCCGCCTCCACATATATAACACCTTTTTCTCCATATCTCTCCGGAAACACCAGAAAATCGCGTTCATACTCTTCAGGTATGAACGATTTGCACGTACTCATTATCAGGAATTTCCTGAATTTATCAAGTGATACCTCCTTGTCCACCTTCAGCAGCGCCACCATGCATCATAACTGAGACGTCCTCCTCTAAAAGAATTTATGTTGATGAGGACGCTAAATTAGGTCGCGATGATGACTCTAGCCCTTGGCTTAACATGGCCGGGATCTTGAGTGCTGAGCAACTTCAGAACGTAGCTAAATATCATGCCTGTAGGCCACGTGTATTATCCTGTGAGAGCTCCCTCCACAATTCCATGTATGCCTCGAAGCTCGCGGATTTTGCGCAGTTTGAGCATATACATGAGGGGGATGACGTCTCTATGGAGCATACGTCATGGTACTCGCAGTCCTCACACGACATTTCACGTCCGCATAGCATGCACTTGAACTCAAACTCCACGGGCGCCCCATTGAGCGCACCCGATATTGCGCGCTTAATGCGCAGGAGGTCTGCTCCACGAGGGACCAAGAACCCCCTTCCAGTATCGTAGCGTACACCTGACCTCATGAGTTCTTTGAACGCCTCTGTGCCCAGCCTTGGCAGTCGCATCCATTCGTCCAGCTTCACCTTAATTGCCATGCCTCGCTACATGGTGCCTGGTCAATATAAAGATCTGGTTCACATGTCGCTTCACTCGGATTCCGGCTCCACCTCGGGGGCGCAACTTCTGTGCACCCATCTTCCACGATACCTAATGATCTCCTGACCTACCTTTATCTCACTGCCGCACTCGGGGCACACCCCTCTGAACCTAGCCTTCAATGCCCGGTATATCGTAAGCGCATATTAATAAATCTGAGTCGCGTCACGTGAGAGCTTATGCATGGATGGGAGGCTCTACGCGTGGAAGCACGTGATACATGTAGAATGTCGGCGACTTATCAGTCCAGAACATGGCCGGCACAGATAACTATTTATTGGCGCCGGTCATCGCCCACAATGTGGGACAGCGCGAGCCGAAGGTTGTCGAGAAGGCGGTGAAGCTGTTCTCCGAGCTCGATGTAGAGCTTGACAAGTTAGAGGCGAGTGTCCGTGCGTGGAGCAGACAGCTTCTGAGCCAGGCGGATAAGCTCTCCTCGGAGGCCAGGGCAAAGCTACTCGAGGAAGCGCGCGCCAAGGGCGAGGCGGAGTTGAAGGCAGCTGAGGAGGACGCATCTGCCAAGGCTGAGGAGATCCTGAGGACCGAGGAGGAGAAACTCAGATCCTTCGCCGCGGAGTTCGAAGAGAAACGCGCCATATTGGTCGAGCGTGCACTCAAGATTCTCATCCCCAATGGAAGGGGAGAGGAGTGACCCTTGCCGCGGCTGACCGAGTACGAGGATGACGTGTACGCGATAACCAAGGCATACTTCATTAGGGGCACGCTGCTGGATAGGACCTTCTTCAAACTGGCCGTGGGCTTCACGAGCGTAGAAGAGCTCTCCGAGAGGCTCAGGTCCACGCGCTACGCACAATCCCTCGGGAACGAACGGATCTCCCGGGCGAAGGATCTGGAGAAGATACTCATGGGAAGCCTGATGGACCTTCACTATCGTCTGATGCGCCTGTACTCCGGAGATGGGGTGCTCACAGCTCTCTTCGAGCGGTACACGTCCTGGGATGTCAAGGCTGTGCTGAGGGGTAAGGCAGTTGGGCAGGCCTACGAGCAGATACTGGATGGGCTCTACATGAGGGCCGAGGAGCTGCTCGGAAGGCGCGACCTGGTCGTTAGGGCGGCCGCCGCCAAGGACCTCGGGGGTGCCGTGATGGGCCTCTCGGGCACGGAGTACTACGACGTGGCGCAGGAGGGTCTCAAGATCTACGAATCCACGGGGGATCCCGCGTCCTTCGATATAGTGGTGGATCGCTTCACGATCGGCGGTATCGCCCGCATCGCGATCAGAGGCGGGGAGGATGAGGATACATATGTTGGCAGACTCGTGCTCTCAATGGTGGACGAATACAACTTGGGGCTTGCGCTCAGGCACGCGTCGATAGGCCTCCCGGCGACGCAGGCCTCCCAGCTCCTGATAACGGAGGGTAATCTATACCTGTCTCCGGATCCACTGAGAAGACTGATGTCTGAAGGGGCACCTCCTGCGTCCTATGCCGACGTGTTGAGAAGGACCCCCTATGGCGCATATCTGAAGGGCGACGACGCGAACGCCGTGGTCAGCTCCGTGATCTCCTTCAGACTTCATACTGCTGATGGCGCGTGGGCGGCCGCCGCCATGGAGCCTCCGGTGCTGGCCGCCCTGGTCTTCCTCGTCGAGAACGAGGTTCGCAATCTGTCCGCGATCGCGTTCGGGATAGAGAACGGGGTACCCAAGGACGACATATATGCCCTATTAAGATTCCCAGAGTGACATCCATCTACCACTGGAACCTGTGGGCTGGAACAGCTTCCCCTTCCCCTCGTAGAACCTTATGAACCACTCATACGCGTGGAGCCTTATGTCCTGTATGTACACCATCAGGCCCTCGAGCGCCGCCACCCCAATGTTACCCAGTATCCAACCAGTATATCCCACGGCCGCCGCGGCGCCGGCCACGCCCGCAGGGTAGAACATATCGACGATGTAGAGCAGCGCTATGTGCACCATCAGCAGCACTGCGAGCCTGAGATAACTTATCGAGTTTGATATTATCTCTATCACGTTCACCAACCAGTCTATGACGCTCTCCATGTAATTGCTCTCCATGGCCTTAGTGACGATCATGCCTATGGATCCCGCCAGCACTATTGGCAGCGTCACATGGCTTATCGTCTCGGTCGTCACGCCCAGCGGCGTCATCACTGGCCCCATGACTGCGCTGAAGCTGTACCCCGACATTATGAAGGCGTAGCCCCAGAAGAGCGCGGATATGTAGAACGCGTAGACCGGTATCCGCTGGATAGCCGCATACTTAAGTCCACGGGCCCTCGCCTCCTGGTAGAATCCGAGCGTGTACGCGGAAAGTATGTGCCCCACTCCTATCAGCAGCGCTAACACTAAGAGGAGGTCCACCACATACGCGCTGTTCACGGTGACTACGTCGTGGGCCGGTATTATCGGAACCGGTATTCCGTAGAGCCTGCTCACCCCTATGAGGTGCCAAAGCTCCAGTCCGAAGACCTCGCCGTCCAGCACCCCCATTATGGCCGCTCCGACGCCGAACGAGATTATCAGGTTCCCCCATCTCCTCAGGCTCTCGTAGCCCCTGAGCCTTAGTATTAGTCCCAGTATAATCAGCAGGATTCCATGTCCCAGATCCCCGAACATGAAACCGAAGAAGGTGGGGAACACGAATGAGATTATCGTGGTCGGGTCGACCTCCCTCTTGGAGGGCGGTCCCTGCTGCAGGGTTATCTCCTCGTAATTGGCGCTGTACCTGTTATTCCTGAAAATTCCGGGCTCGTCGCCGGTCTGCTCCTCCACCCCCACCAGATATCCGCTGAACTTTCTCCTGAAGTCCTCCAGCATTCCCGAGGGGACGTAGCCCTCGACTATCGCGACCCGCTTCAGGTTGCTCGACCTCATGCGCGCAGTCTGTGCCCTCGCCAGCTCCACCGCCTCCAGCAGCTCCTCGATGTTCCTACCCTTCTCCTCCGCGAGCGCCTTCACCCGCTTCGAGATCTCCTCGACCTCTTTCCTCGCCGCCTCCAGCTCCTCCGATATCCTCCGGTAGGCCTCGCTCGGCACGCTCGGATAGCCCTCCGGCAACCTCAGGTAGGAGACCTCGAATGCCCTGACCGCGCGTTCCACGTAGTCCGCGTTCTCCCTGAGCGCTATCACGGCGCACAGCGCGCTCCTCACATCCAGCGGCTCGCTGTAGAGGGCGCCCTTGTCCCCCACGCTCCTGGCTATCTCCGCCACGTCCTTTCTATCAGCCACGAATAATTCCACGTAAAGCCTGCGCAGGCTGGCTAGGGAACTGAGGTCCAGCTCCAGCCTGGAGAACGCGCCCACCGTCGCGTGGAGCCTCTCCAGCGACTCCTCGCGCTTGCTGGCCTGATCCAACTCGTCCATCAGCTTCCTCATTTCCCCGGCGTCCGCCTCCTCGCGCGCCTCCAGCTCCGCCACTAGCCCCGAGAGATCAGCGGCGCTTATCACTGTCCTCTTGCTCGGCGGATATCCCTCGCGGAACGAGTCCATCACGCCCACGTCCTTCTTCAGGTGTAGCCTATCAGCCAGCGAGAGGAGCCTGGAGTACATTTCGTCCACGCGCTGGGCCAGCGCGTAGTCCAGGAACTCCTGGCTCTCCTCAGCGAAGTGAAAATATTCGAAGGATACCAGGTCTGAGACGAACCTATCCAGTTTTTCCCTGCTCGTCGCCAGGACAACGCGCTGACTGCGCTCGACGGGCACGCTGGAGGCTTAGTTCTATCGCATTTTAACTTTTTTATAGAGGACATCGCGATAGCCAAGCGTGAGGGTAGTCGCCATAGGCGACAAGATATTCGTCAACGCATTTCGGTTGGTAGGGGCGGATGGGATAGAGGTGTCCGGCCCTCGCGAGATGCTAGAGGAGCTCCGGCGTATTCTGGACTCAGGGAACGTCGGGCTCATCCTCCTGAGCGATGACTTCGCATCGCAGATAGAACCCGAGCTTGCCGTTATAAAGGGGAAGTACGCGGTGCCGCTCATCTACGAGCTTCCGTCACCCGGCGGCAGCCCGAGGGAGATCGACTACATGGAGATGGTGAAGGAGATGATGGGCTCATGAGCTCCGGCACCCAGCAGCAGACGGGAACAGAGCGCGGACCCTCAGTAGTCGATGACGTGGTGGACCTGGAGAAGAAGAGGATAGAGGAGCTGGTGTCGTCCGCCGAGTCCGAGGCCCTTGAGAGAATACGCGTGTCCAAGGAGGCTACACTCAAGGAGCTCGAGGAGGTCAGGCGCGAATACGCGACGAAGATCGAGGGCGCCAAGTCCAGGCTCCTCGGAATGGCCGAGATCAGGGCCAGGGGCGAGCTCCTCAGGATCATGGATGAGAAGTCCGAGGATATCATGAGGGAGGCGATGTCAAGGATATCTGCCATGCCCCGCGACTCCGACTATGAGAAGATATTTCTGGCGCTCCTCGAGGAGGCCTCAGTTGCCGTGGGCTCCCCGGAGCTCGTGGTCAGGCCGGCTGCGCCCGATGCCGCGCTCGCCAAGAAGGTGCTCACCAGGGCCTCCCGCACGAAGCGCTTCAGGGGCGTCTCGCTGAAGCTCTCGGACGAGGTCGTGGAGTCCGTCGGCGGCCTCGTGGTGTCGAGCGCTGACGGGAAGGTCTCCTACGATAACACGTTCGAGGCCAGGTTGGCTAGGTATCGGGAAACTATTAAGAGCGCAATAGCGGATGAGTTGAAGGGGGGTAAGTGATGTCATCGCAGGGGAGGATAATCTGGGTCAGCGGCCCGGCGGTGAAGGCCGACAACATGTCGGGAACTCGCATGTATGAGGTCGTCAACGTCGGCGAGGACAGGCTCGTGGGCGAGGTCATAAAGCTCGAGGGGGACACCGCGTTCATACAGGTGTACGAATCCACCAGCAACATAAGGCCGGGTGAGCCCGTGGAGAGGACCGGCCGCCCTCTCTCGGTCGCGCTGGGTCCGGGCGTCATAGGCAGCATATTCGATGGACTGCAGAGACCGCTCAACCGCATAGCCGAAATGGTGGGGCCATTCGTCAAGAGGGGCGTTTCCGTCGAGAACATACCCATGGACAGGAAGTGGCACTTCGTGCCCACGGTCAAGGCCGGCGATGAGATCGGTGCCGGCTGGATACTCGGCACCGTTCAGGAGACCCCAATCCTAGAGAACCGCGTCTTGGCACCGCCGGATCTTCCGCGCTCCAAGGTCACGTCCGTGGAGCCTGAGGGGGACTATGACCTAGAGCATCCCATAGTGACCGTCGAGGGTCCAGGGGGAAAGCGCGAGCTCAAGCTCTATCACTACTGGCCGGTGAGGCAGAAGAGGCCCTATCGCGCGAGGCTTCCGCCGAACGTGCCGCTCATAACAGGTCAGCGCATACTGGACACGTTCTTCCCGCTCGCTAAGGGCGGGACGGCCGCGATCCCCGGCGGTTTCGGCACGGGCAAGACCGTCACCCTTCACCAGATAGCTTCATGGGCCGACGCGAAGGTTGTGGTCTACGTGGGATGCGGGGAGAGGGGGAACGAGATGACCGAGGTCCTGGTGAGGTTCCCGGAGCTCAAGGATCCGTACTCAGGGAGGCCCCTGATGGAGAGGACCGTCCTGATAGCCAACACGAGCAACATGCCCGTGGCGGCAAGGGAGGCCAGCATCTATACGGGGGTGACGATCGCGGAGTACTACAGGGATATGGGCTACGACGTGATAATGGTGGCGGACTCCACGAGCAGGTGGGCCGAGGCACTCAGGGAGATCAGTGGCAGGCTCGAGGAGATGCCAGCGGAGGAGGGATTCCCGTCTTATCTCGCCTCTCGCCTGGCGGAGTTCTACGAGAGGGCCGGCAGGGCCGAGGTACTCGGGGAGCCGTCCAGAATAGGGTCCGTCAGCCTCGCGGGCGCAGTATCTCCGCCCGGCGCGGACTTCACGGAGCCCGTCACGACGCATACCCTCAGGTTCGTGAGGGTCTTCTGGGCGCTCGACACAGCGCTTGCGTACTCGAGGCACTATCCGGCAATAAACTGGATAATGAGCTACTCCGGCTATCTGGATTCCGTGCAGGGCTGGTGGGAGTCCAACGTGGACAAGGAATGGAGGTATCTGCGCGACAGGGCGTACGAGGTCCTGCAGAGGGAGGATGCGTTGAAGGATATAGTGAGGTTGCTGGGGCCCGAGGCGCTCCCGGACGAGGAGAAGCTCGTCCTGGACGTCGCGAGGCTGATGAAGCTTGGCTTCCTGCAGCAGAACGCGTACGACCCCGTGGACAGCTACGCGAGTCCAAGGAAGCAGGTGGCCCTGCTCAGGCTGTTCGTGGAGTTCTACAACAGGGCACTGGACGCCATCGAGAAGGGCGCGAAGATAGATGACGTGCGCGCGCTGAAGACAGCGTCCCTTCTTCCCAGGCTCAGGTATGAGGTCCCGGAGGACCAGCTCGGAAAACTCGAGGAGGTCGAGAGGCAGATGCGTGCCGAGTTCGACGCGCTTCTCTCGGAGGTGGCGAAGGAAGTTGTCTAGTTCCAGCTGGGGCGGCGTCGAGTACAGCAGCATAAGGGAGATCAGGGGACCCCTCCTAGCGGTCGAGGGCGTCACCAGGGCCGCATACGACGAGCTCGTCGAGATTGAACTATCGAGCGGTGAGAGGAGGCTCGGCAGGGTCTTGGAGACGGGAGTGGGGCTGGCTATAGTGCAGGTGTTCGAGGGAACCTCTGGTCTATCGACCAGCGGAATAAAGGCCAGGTTCCTGGGAAGGGCGCTCGAGATGCCGGTCTCGCCGGACGTGGTGGGCCGCGTCTTCGATGGGCTCGGAAGGCCCCTGGACGGGCTTCCCGCGCCTGTCGGCGAGGAGAGGCTCGACGTGAATGGATCCCCGATAAATCCCGCCAGCAGGGAATATCCGGAGGACTTCATACAGACAGGGGTCTCCGTGATAGATGGAATGCTCACCCTGGTCAGGGGACAGAAGCTCCCCATCTTCTCCGGATCCGGGCTTCCCCATAACCTCCTGGCGGCGCAGATAGCTAGGCAGGCCACGGTCAGGGGGAGCGAGGAGTTCGCTGTCGTATTCGCGGCCATAGGCGTCCAGCACGATGAGGCCGAGTTCTTCCGCAAGTCCCTCGAGGAGTCGGGTGCCCTGAAGAGGAGCGTGCTCTTCCTGAACCTGGCGGATAATCCAGCCATGGAGAGGATAATGACGCCCAGGGTAGCGCTCACCGTGGCGGAGTACCTCGCGTTCGAGCTCGACATGCACGTACTGGTTATCCTGACGGATATGACGAACTACGCCGAGGCACTCAGGGAGATCAGCGCCGCTCGTGAGGAGGTACCGGGCAGGAAGGGCTATCCCGGATATCTCTACACGGACTTGGCGACTATATATGAGAGGGCCGGCAGGATAAAGGGGAAGAAGGGATCCATAACCCAGCTTCCCATACTCACGATGCCCAGCGACGACATAACTCATCCGATCCCGGACCTGAGCGGCTACATAACGGAGGGACAGGTGGTCCTGAGCAGGGAGCTCTACAGGAAGGGAATATACCCACCGGTCGGAGTTCTGATGAGCCTGAGCAGGCTCATGAAGGATGGAATAGGCGAGGGTAAGACCAGGGGGGATCACTCGGAGGTCAGCAACCAGCTCTACGACGCCTACTCCAGGGCGGTGGACCTGAGGGCTTTAGCCGAGATCATCGGAAGAGGAGGGCTCTCCGAGGTCGATCTGAAGTACCTGGAGTTCGGCGACGCCTTCGAGCGCACGTTCCTCAGCCAGCCCTACACCGAGAACAGGAGCATAGAGAGGACGCTGGACCTGGCCTGGGAGGTGCTCTCGGTGCTCCCGGAGTCCGAGCTCACAAAGATAAAGCGCTCCAACATAGAGAAGTACTATCGGGGTAAGCAGGGCCAGACGGCGAGCCCGACGGCGGGTGCAGGGGGCAGATGAGCTCCCTCAGGAACGTCCAACCCACGAAGCTCCAGCTCATAAATCTCAAGAGGAACGTCGCGGTCTCCAGGCGTATCCATAAGATATTGGAGGATAAGAAGGAAGTTCTGATAAGGGAGCTCAACGAGAACGTTGAGAAGGCGAAGAGCATTAGGCACAAGCTCTCCGAGGATCTACTCGGCACATATGCGCACCTGCTCAGGGCGTACGTTGACATGGGGTCTACGAAGCTCGACAGCATAGCTGGATCCTCCAGGGCTCGGCTGGACGTGGACGTCAAAGTGAAGAAGGTGATGGATGTTCGCATTCCAGTACTGATAATGGGCAGCGCCGGATCCGCGGCGCGCTACGGCGTAGTGGACACGAGCCCGGAGCTGGACGAGGCCGTGAGGAGGCTCTCCTCATCGCTTGCCGATATCCTGAAGGCCGCGGAGGTGGAGAATACGATTTTTCGCATAGCGGCGGAGTTGAAGAGGACGCAGAGATTGATAAACGCGTTAGAATATATAATAATACCTAGATATGAAGAAAATATAAAGTTTATCTCAATGGTCCTGGAGGAGCGCGAGCGCGAGGAGTTCATCAGACTGAAGAAGCTTAAATATGTCATCGAGGAGAGGCGTTCCGGGAGGTCGGAGTGATGAGCGCGAGCACCGACTCGAACGGTGGCAGATCAGAGGTAGATGAAGCGTTCAACGGTGTAGCCGAGGAGGTAAAGAGGGCGTCCCAGGCTCAGATGGATTCCATACATGGCCGCTTGGAGGAGATCCGCGAGAAGTACAGAAGGGCCCTGGCGGAGATCCAAGGATAGATCAGAATTCGGCTAGTCTTAGCGTCACAAGGTAAACATTGGTCGTGGAATTTCGTGGACCGATCCGACGGCCCGATGGAGCCCTCAGGTGTTACCTATCCTGTCCAAGCTCTTTTCTCAGGGATGAGAGCAGCCCAGCATGCCTACCCTCATCCTCAGATATCATCCTGAGGAGCTCGGATACGAGCTTGGATCCGGCGCCACGGAGCTCATACGCTGCTATGCAGGCTGGCATCGAATACTCCTCGCCCGCCGCGTATTCAAGCTGGTCCATTTCATCGTAGCCAGTCATCAATGCATCAAGGTTCGACACGCGCTCCGCTGCCTCAACCTCGGAGCTCCAGGCGACGCCCATTAGTTTCTGGCACTGCTCGCGGGTGCAATGCTCCCCGGATCCTAGGGCTTCAAGTACCCTCCGCGCTGTCGGCGGAGATGAACTCGAGCACGGCCTTCAAGGCGCGATCTTTCACGCTGCTAGCTGCTCTTCCATACACATCAGCCAACACGTGCTCCAGGAGTGCCATGCAGCACAACGCATCGTCCTTGCTCGGCATCATAGTTATTATTTGGATTTTGCTGTTAATAGGTTTGTACGTCAGGTCGAACTGATTATATAGTAAATATTATATATAATGATATTTATTATTGTCTCAGGACATGTGGTTTGAGTGGTAAACTTAATGTCCAACCTCGTCTGCTATGCTCCATGGCTGAGGAACGGCGCGACGTGGTGAGGCTTCCGCTCTCTTGGGTCTATCCCGGACACAGGCTTGCGGCCCTCAGGCTTGAGGCCAGCTCTTACCGCGCGGTGGAGCTCGTGCACGACTCCGTAGATGCAGCGGGCGCCAGGATGATGGAGTCGCTCTGCTTTCAACGCAACGGGCTGGTGGGCTGTATGTCGATACTAGATCTCGGCGAGGCCGATCCCTCGAAGTTGGAGGGGAAGCTGAGATCCCTGGACGGCGTGAGGTCTATCGCGATGGTCGAGGGATCCCCGCGGGGGTTCGCTGCGCATCAAGGGCTGATCGTGGAGGCCGCCGGAACCAGGTCCCTGCTCATGACCGGCCGCGCGCTCCTCGGAATGCTTCTTGGAGCCAGGGAGTTCTTGGGCGAGGACGTGGGAAAGGCGCTCCTCTACTACATAGGATACTACTCCGGGAGGGAGGCCGCCCGCGAGCATGTGGAGCTCCTGGGTCCCGGCGCCGCGCCGAGCGTCAACTTCTCAATACTGCGGTCCCATGGATACGCCTCATCGCTCGAGGTCCTCAGGAGCCCAGATGGCTCGCGCTACAGGATAGATGTGCACGACCTCGTGGAGTGCGACCTCCTCAAGGGACACAGGAGCGGCAGGACGTCCCACTGGATGAGGGGAATGATCGCGGGCATACTCACCGGTGCCGAGGGAGGGGACTGGGACGTGGAGGAGGTCGAGTGCGTGAACGATGGCTCCGACAAATGTGCATTCGAGGCCAGGAGGAGAGTCCAAGGCGGGCAAAGCCCACCCGCGTGAAGGGCTCGTGTTCACGCCTTTCGCTGAGGCAGTAAGACGTGCCATAGGACGGAAACATGAATCTTCACGAGAACTGCCGAGATTCATGCGCAATCGTCCCGATATTTCTCAGATTGTATGATGCCACATTCGACAATCATCTCTCAAAACTTGCTATATAGCAATCTTTAAAGAGAGGATATGGGCGCCCCAAGAGCGTATGTTGGTGGATACGATCCTCATGATGTTGCAATCGGCCACCCTCTCGAGCAGCTATGGAATGGGGCTCTTGGCGGCCGGGATAGCGTTCGGGCTGGCTGCCGTGGGTGCCGGTATTGCCATGGCCAGAATAGGATCCTCAGGTCTCGCCGTCACGGCTGAGAAGCCTGAGCTCAGGACTTGGAGCATAGTGATACTGGCGTTCGGTGAGACGATCGCTATATACGGAATCGCAATAGCCATCCTGCTCCTCGGCCGTCTCCCTAGCTGATCTTCGAGGGGTCCGCAACATCGTTACTATATCACAATAGATCTCTTTTCACCAACTTCTTGGTAATCTCATACGCGAACAGCATCATAGCGAAGAGCACCACTATAGAAGCACCCAGCGCAACGAGATCGGCGTAGACATAACCGGTAGCTCTCGATAGATAATCATAGATGGCCATGAAAACCCCTAGGCTTACCCCTCCTATGAGCGCTGCCAGCGCCAGTGCGTACAGATGTCGTGCTAGCCGGCTCCTGGGTTTCGACACATCATCGATGGCATTATCTGATTTATAAGAGTGGAGGTTCAAAGAGGGAGAAAATTCCGCATTAAAGGCCAGGCACGTGGCCTCTCTTGTTGCAAAATTCTCGGAGTTCTCTACAGAGATCTACATGGTATAGGCGGTGATTGGTGCAGAATTACAACCCGCAGTTCAGAACGGGCTCACTGCCAGACGTACGTGCTCCAGCTTTGGGGCAAGCCCGGTTAGCTTCCTGCCTCCGCTGGACGCGAAGAACAGCGCCAATCTTAATGCGTCCGCAATGCATGATAAATCTGTCGCGCGGCAAGTGCCGGACTGTTTTCTCCGCACAAATCTATACGCCGCGGTGAACGCTGAGAATTTCCTCTTCAGCTCTTCCTCATAGCGCCGTACATCGAGCGCTTCCGGCCCGTCCTGCAGAATGCGCCTAGCGAGGATCTCGGCCGATTCCATGCTCGGAAGAATCCCCTCACCAAGTATCGGGAGCACCACGCCGGCCGCCTCACCTACCGCCACTGTCCGCGGCCGCCTAGCCAGCGGTCTCAGTATACCCGGAGGAGAAATCCTGATCGGTCTGCCCTCCCTGTATAGCACATCGTCCGGCGCATACCTCTCCAAGAACTCAGAGAGATATTCGAGGTGCATATGATGTAGATCCCCGGCTCCCACGAAGAACTCGCCACCACCTAGCGGGAAGTACCAGAGATATCCAGAGTACCTTGGGAACGGCTTGACGTAGAAGTCCTCCATAGGAGGGTTCCGATAACGCACCCGCAGCTGGTAGGCGGGTAACATGAAATCCGTTCCGGGATCTGCAGGTCCTAGGACAACCCTGTGAACGCCGGTAGCATCTATCACTAACCGCGACGATGCATCGGGCATCCCCCTGATTCGCACCGGATACTTGACCCGGAACTTTCCGATGAGCTTCCTGATAAGTGCCGGCTTATCGAATGTAGCGAGGTGGCGTGTTGGCACGTAGTGCAGGGTGCCTCCTAAATCCACGTACACGCCATTGGCCTCCCTCATCACATATTCATCTATATCTACGTCCAGCGCGCGGAGACGTTCCCGCATCCCCTCGATGCTAGTTGCCCAAGCGCATGCGGAATGGTACTTTGTTACGTCCTGCGAATCCACACCCTCCACATCTACACCTGAGAGCGTCAATCTGGCCCCTAGATAGGAGCCCGCGACCCCGGTCCCCGCTATGAAGACATCCGCCACGCCCCCTCCAATGCTCCGCCAATCTTTATAGTCCTTTGGATTAATTCCGACCCATCTGTGAAATTTGTTCGATCTATCGATCAAAGGTTGGAAAAGGAGTTATAACCATCGCTTTAAACGGTCTGCCGTGAGCATAGTCAGGGATGTCGGGCTGGCGCCCGCCGGGCGCAGGAAGATCGAGTGGGCAATGAACCGCATGCGCGTTCTCTCATCGCTCGTGTCCGAGATGGAATCTGAGAAGCCCTTAGCCGGGATATCAGTAGGTATCAGTCTTCACCTGGAGGCCAAGACTGCGGCCTTGGCCATCAGCCTGGAGAGGCTGGGCGCTCGCGTATCGATAACATCGTCCAATCCGCTGAGCGCGCAGGACGACGTGGCGGCCGCGCTATCCCAGATGATATACCGCGTCTATGCCTGGAGGGGCGAGACCGATTCGGAATATGAGGAGAACCATCGGCGTGTACTGGCCGATGGGCCTCAGGTCATAGTGGACGACGGCGCGGATCTCTCGGTCATGGCGCACTCGACGGGCATAGCCGGCCGCGTGTTCGGTGCTACCGAGGAGACCACGACTGGGGTGCTCCGCTTTCGTGCCATGGAGAGGGACGGCGCCCTGGGGTTTCCTGTGATAGCCGTCAATGACGCCAAGAGTAAGCATTTGTATGACAATCGTTTCGGAAGCGGCCAGAGCGTCGTGGATGGCGTGCTGAGGTCCACCAACGTGCAGATAGGCGGAAAGCGCGTCGTGGTCCTGGGGTACGGTTGGGTGGGAAAGGGCGTGGCCGAGAGGTTCCGTGGGCTGGGCGCCCGCGTCATAGTGGTTGAGATCGATCCATTCAAGGCGCTAGAGGCCTACATGGATGGCTACGACGTCATGGGATCCATGGACGCCGCCAAGGTGGGCGACATATTTGTCACTTGTACTGGTAACATAAAGGTCCTGACAGATCAACACTTCAGGGTCATGAAGGATGGGGCTTTACTCGCGAATGCCGGTCACTTCGACGTGGAGGTCGACGTGAAGGCCCTGAGATCTATGGCGACCTCCGAGGACGAGGTGAGGCCCAACGTGAGGGAGTTCGTGATGCCCGACGGGCGCCGCCTCTACCTGCTCGGCGAGGGTAGACTCGTCAATCTGGTGGCGGCTGACGGCCACCCTATAGAGGTCATGGACCTGAGCTTCGCCACGCAGTTGCTCTCGGTCCTCTACCTAGTGAGGAACAGGGGCAGGCTCGAGAGACGCGTGTACACGCTCCCGGACGAGCTTGACGAGGAGATAGCTAGGAGGAAGCTCAGGATAGAGGGCGTCGGCTTGGATTCGCTCACGGAGGAGCAGAAGCGCTATTTGGAGTCGTGGCGCTGAGGGCCACCGAGCACTCCTCAACGAACGGCATTTTCGGCGTCCCGGAAGAGATCGCGAAACTCGTCGGCGCTGGCAATCGCCTCCTCCACCCCGCGCAGCAACATACGTCCTTCCTCCACCGCCGGCTTTCCCTCTATGTACACATATCTGACGTCGGCCCGCCCCGCTGACATCACCACATTAGTGGTCAGATCCCACGCCGGCCTCATGTGGATGGATCCCAGATCCAGAGCGACGAAGTCGGCCCGGAGACCCGGCCTCAGGGCGCCCACGTCGTCCAGTCCCGCGGCCCTCGCAGATCCCAGCGTCATCGCGTGTAACGCGTCACTGGCTCCTATGGCGGAGGGGCTCCCCAGACGCGCCCTCTGAAGGTACACCATGAGCCTCATCTCCTCAAATGCATCGAGCGAATCGCTGCTGGCCGGCCCGTCAGTTCCCAGCGCCACGTTCACTCCAGCGTCCATCATCTCCCTGATCCTAGCGACCCCGGTCCCCAGGCGGGAATTGGACCGAGGGCAGTGGACGACGCTGGCCCCCCTCTTACCCATCAGCGATATTTCATCATCGGTCAAGTGCACACCATGTG
The DNA here is from genome assembly GCA_023256385.1 of Nitrososphaerales archaeon. Lineage (GTDB taxonomy): Archaea > Thermoproteota > Nitrososphaeria > Conexivisphaerales > Conexivisphaeraceae > Conexivisphaera. Next base: position 10,497 of record JAGDXL010000017.1, on the reverse strand, counting down.
CCGCTATCAGGCGCTCGTTCAACAGGCCGAGGGTCTCCAGATAAGCCGCCGGGGTCATGCCGGATTCCTCCCTCACCTTGGCGACGTCCTCCTCGGTCTCCGAGAGGTGCGTGTGCACGCGCAACTTCAGCTTGGCCGACGCCTCCGCCAGATCCCTGAGCATCTCCGGGCTGCAGCTGTAGGGGGCATGTGGCCCGAGCGCCAGATCCAGCCTCCCGCCATCCCATTCCCTTACCATGGACGCATATTCCCCGATGCTCCTGAGACGCCTCCAACTCTCCTCCACCATGTACTCGACCCTATCCATGAAGGCTAGCGTCAGGACCGCCCTGACGTGAAGATCCAGATAGCGCAGCGCCCTCAACATGGGCTCAACATTATAGAAGTCCACGAACGACGTTATGCCGGATCTGACCTGCTCCGCCACCCCCAGCAGGCTTCCATGGTAGATAACCTCTTGATCCATCCTGGCCTCGATCCTCCAGATGCGCTCGAGCCACGCGTGGAGCGGGAGACCATCACCATATCCCCTCAGGAGGGACATCGCCACATGTGCGTGCGCGTTCACGAATCCCGGAATGACCGCGACGTTACCTAGATCCACTTTCTCAAATCCCTGCATATCGAGTCCCTCCCTGGGACCCACATGCATGATAATACCATCCTCGACGAGCAGCGCGGCATCCTTAATCCAACTGCCGCGTGCCTCCGGCAGCACGAACTTGGCCAGGAACGCCGTCCTTCCGGCTCCACCCTTCGCTCTCAAGTGCGTACTCGGACGTCACCTCACCGTTTAAGTGCACCGGCGTGTGCCCGATCACCCGGACCTCCAGCCACTTCCCAAGGAGATCGGCACTTCCCTCCACGACTATGGGCTTATACCAGTCGTTCCTGGCTATCAAGGTTCCCGGCCTCGTCCCAAGCTCCGTCACGAGCGCTCTCCCCTTCCATCCCATCCACGTCGAATTGCGCTCATCCATTATGCGCATGGCCTCGCGGTATGCAATCCTGCTTCTATCGGAGACGACCTCACTCGGGACCTGCTTCATCCTGCTCGCCTCGGTCCCGGGCCTGTTGCCATACTTCGATATGTTCACGACGTCCGGGCGCATGGAGCGCATGAGCTCCAAGGTGCGCTCGAAGTCCTCATCGTCCTCTCCTGGGTGTCCCACTATTATATCGGTCTCCAGCGTCATCATCGGGATATTTGACCGCAGGTACGAGGCCAGTTCCTCCATGAGCTCGGGCCCGTGCCCGCGCCTCATAAGCCTCAGAATCCTCTCGCTCCCGCTCTGGAAGGGCAGATGCGCGAACTTGTACACCTGTCTCAGGCCGTAGACCTTCACCAACCCATCGAGGATCCTCTTCGCCAGGACCGGCGTCATCATCCCTATCCTGACGCGGTAGTCCCCCGCGATCCTGGACGCGATGAGCTCCACGAGGCCCGGGAGATCTACACCATTTGAACGATAGGACGCCACGTCCTGACCTGTCAGGCGCAGCTCCACGACCCCGGAGTCCACCATAGAGCGCGCTGCGTCCAGTATGGACCGGGGATCGTAACTATACGTCACACCCCTGGAGAACTTCGTGGCGCAGAAACTGCAGGAGAACGTGCATCCGTCCTCCACCTCTATTGTTCCTATGACGCTTCCGAGGCGCGCGCGTGTGAGCGATGGTTTATCCGGCGGCTCGGGGGAATCTAATAGAATTCTTCCACCGGGATTCTTCCTGGCAATCTCCACGGCCTCCAGCACTCTGTTTACGCTGCGGGGGGTGAGCGCGGCTCCGAAACCCGCCGTGGCCTCCAGCCTCCTCCAATTTATGATGGTCAAACACCCAGCTACCACAACAGGCTTCCCTAGACCAGCGAGCTCCACCAGGCGGCTCACAACCCTGTTCTCGGTGGGCGATTTGACGCCGCATGTGTTGAGTACTACGACGTCCGAGTTCCGCGGATCCGCCGAGCGCTCGTAGCCTGAGTCGTCTAGGATCTTGGACATTATCTCGCCATCCGCCTGGTTGGCTGCGCACCCGTAGGTCTCGATGTAGTACCGCGGCATTTGTCCCATTTCGTCGGAAGACGATAGGAATATTAACGTTTATCCAGATGTGCTGACCAGTTATCAATCAAAATGAAAGATAACGGATCTTTACACATATTATGTCCGCTTGCTCCCGTTGCTTATTATAATATTTTCAAGACATGTGGTTCAATTTGTCAACGATGGATCTCAACTCGTCATCGCTCGTTTACCTTCACCATTTAATATGCCGTCCACCCTTACTACGCGCGAAGGGAATTGCTGGACGGCGCTCTCGCGGTCGGAGTACGTGCTTCCTCCTTGCTGGAGAGCGTTGTCAGGAGGATCTCCGCCGCTGGATTCGAGCTGGCCACCAGCAGGCTGAACGTCGCGCCCAACGCCCCGGCGGACGAGCTCCTGGGCTCCATAGGTGCGGCGATCTCCAAGCTATCGGGGCGCAGCGGGATCCTCCTGCTGGTGGATGGCTATTCCGACAGGAGCGTCCAGACGGCCCGCCTGTTCATGGAGATGTGGAATCCGCGCCCTCACACGGCAATCTTCATGATTCCTCCACTGCCATACGAGAAGCGCCTGGAGAAGTTCTTCAGGTTCAACGTAGGGCTCATGGCTAACTGGCTCAACGTGGACGGCATACTGGTCAACGTCGAGTTGGGCGATGGTACATCATTGCACGATGCGTCCGGCACCGATCTGGAGGAGTCCATCATGGGGAGGATGTCGGCTGCCCTCTCGGACTTTCTGAGGAGATCCGACCGCCCACCGCTCTCAGAGCTCCTGGAGGACGGCGGGAATTATCTACTTATGGTCGGAGGCTTCAAGGACGCGAAGGATATGGCACTGGTGAGTGCCTTGGAGGGTACACCATCCGTCGCCGTGATTCCGTCATCATCGGTCTCCGAACTCGTGATGGCCACCACCCTGGCCAGCGCGCTGGGCGTCGGCATAGACGCTGTGTCCGGCGGCACCGAGGGGGTCAACTACATCGTGATGAGGCGCGACCTGCGCCAGGAGGATCCGATATACACAGCCCTGAGCGGACATGCCGGCGGAGCGGTCCCCGCGCTTGACATGGAGCCGACGCTCCCGGCCAGAGTGGAGATACCGCTGGACCTGTACGAGCTCTAGAGATAGCACATCTCCAGTGTTTCTCGCCGTTTAAATACTGCCTCTGCGGATACCTCAGGATGGTGGACGACTACATATCGCTTCTGGAGAGGATAAAGGATAATCTCAGGAGCGAAGGCTCTGGAAGGGTCAGCAGGCTTGAGATACCGTCACCCGACATCGTTTGGGTGGGCAACAGGACAATCATAAGGAACTTCCGTCAGATAGCAGACGTGATAGGTCGGGATCCGCAGAGGATGGCGGTCTTCATGGGCAAGGAGCTCGCCACGTCCGCCAACTTGGATCAGGAGTTCAGGCTGATACTGCTCGGTAGGAAGGACCGCGAGTCTATAGAGAGAGTTATTCAGCGCTATTTCAAGGAATACGTGATATGTCCGGTGTGCGGCAGCCCTGACACTAAGCTCGTCAAGGAGCGCAAGGTAACGTTCCTCGTCTGCGAGGCGTGTGGAGCTAGGAGCCCTGTCCGCGAGGTGAAGTAGCTGCAGGATTCTGCCTCCACCGGACGGTTCGTGGTCAGGAAGGTTCCCTACAAGAATATGCTGATGGTCAATGTGTGCGACGAGGAGCTACTCGGCAGGCATCTCTCGGAGGGCGAGCTGTCGGTCGACATAACACCTGAATACTTCTCCGGCGAGTCGATGAAGCTCGAGTCCGCAATAGCGCTGATCGAGGAGGCAGCGATAGTGAACTTGGTGGGCAGCTCTATAGTTGGGGAGGTGTTGAGGAGGGGCCTTGCCCATCCAGGGGCCGTGAGGACGATAGATGGCGTTCCATTCCTCATGATATTCAAGTTCACATCTGGTAATTACGGGCCGTGAGAAAGAAAGCTTGACCTTCGGGAATGAGATGAGCGCGAATCCTCCCATGGTCAGCGGGCGCTCGAGTCCCTATAAGATACAAGGAATCTTTTAATAAAGGACGCCCCTGCGCTGTGTGTGGGCAAACGCAAGGTTATAAGTGAGGAGGAGCTTAAGGAACTGGTCCTGCCCGGGCAAGGAGAGATGCTGGGCAGGGTGGTCAAGCTCCTGGGCAGTGACCATATAATGGTGAAGTGCGCCGACGGCAAGGTCCGCGTGGGCAGGATAAGGGGAAAGCTCAAGAGGCGCATATGGGTCAGGGAGAATGACGTCGTGCTTATCGCCCCCTGGGAATTCCAGGATGACCGCTGCGACGTCCTCTGGAGGTATACGATACCCCAGGCGGACCTTCTAAGGCAGAAGGGTTATCTTCCCCAGGATGTATAGGAATGTCCGAGGACGAGGAGGATCGCGCTTCAGAGAGGGCATCTAGGGAGTTCCTGAAGCGCGAGCGCAGGGATAGAATCAAGGTAAAGGACGCGGATGACTACAAGGTAATCGAGGGCGTCTTTGATTCAAGGACCCTGATGTTCGTCTACTCCCTAATGAAGGGAGGATACATCGGCTCGATAAAGGGCGCAGTGAAATCGGGGAAGGAAGCGCGCGTATACTGGGGGTCCACGCCGTCAGGCGCCCCGGTTGCAGTCAAGATATATTACACCGTGGCGTCCCAGTTCAAGCGTAGGCTCATGTACATAGAGGGAGATCCGCGCTTCACCTCGATCAGGCGCGATCCCCACGGACTCGCGGAGGTCTGGGCTAGGAAGGAGTACGCCAACCTTAAACAGGCTCACGACGCTGGGGTAAAGGTTCCTGCGCCCATAGCTGTGAGGGGAAACGTACTAGTCATGGAGTTCGTTGGGGAGGGCGGCCGGCCTGCTCCGCTCTTGGCCGAGTCTGAAGTCGATGAACGCGATTACAATATCTTAATTGAAGATATAGGAAAGCTCTGGAGGGATGCCTCGATAGTGCACGCGGATCTCTCCGAGTACAACGTCTTCAAGTGGCGGGGCGACGTGATATTATTCGACTTCGGAAGCTCGGTGGACGTGTCGCACCCGATGGCGGAGGAATTCCTCAGGCGGGATGTCGAAATAATAACAAAGTTCTTTGAGCGGCACGGAATATCCGTGAGGGATCCCGAGGAAGTTGTGGAGGAGGTGCTCGGGTGATGTCCATACATAACATCGTACTCAGGCTCCCCAAGGATAGAATAGGTGCATTAATAGGAAGAGATGGCTCCACGAAGGCCAAGATAGAGCAGGAGTGCGGCGTCAAGCTGAGGATTGACAGCAGGACCGGCGACGTAGAGATATCCGCCGGCGACGTCCCCGAGGAGTCGGATATATCCACGGCTAGGATGATTGCCGACGCTATAGGACACGGCTTCTCCTATGAGCGGGCATCTCGGCTGCTGGAGCCCGGCAATACGTTGGTGATAGTCGACCTGAGGGAGTATGCGGGCCACTCGAGGAGTGACCTTAAGAGGATAAAGGGGAGGATAATCGGGGAGGAGGGTAAGGCTAGGCGCGTGATCGAGGAACTTACAGGCGCCTACATATCGGTCTACGACCGTTTCGTCGCAATAGCAGGTACCGTGGATCAGGTGAAGGCCGCGGAGGAGGCCGTGAGGGAACTTGCCTCTGGTGGCATGCACAAGGTCGTGTACGGGAAGCTCCAGGAGAGGAGGACGATGATGAGGATGGAGAGGATGAAGCTCTGGAGGAAGCCCGGGGAGCCGGAGCGGGATCGGGGTCCCGGGCCGATTCCTGGAGGAGGTGGCATGTGAGATGGGATTCAACGAGATCTCCCCCAGTGAGTTCTTCTACAGGAACAGGGATCTCGCGGGGTTCACGAACCCCGTCAGGGCACTCTACTTCTCCCTGAAGGAGTTGATAGAGAACTCACTCGATTCGTGCGAGTCCGGCGAGATACTCCCGGAGCTCTTCATATCAATAGAGGTCGATGATGACGGTCCCCGCGAGGATCCTCGGTTCTACAGGCTCACGGTACAGGACAATGGAATGGGCGTTCCAGCTGGCAGCCTTCCCGACGCGTTTGGGCGCATCTTCTACGGTAACAAGTTCCGGCTCAAGCAGTCGCGCGGAGTATTCGGGATGGGGGCGACGATGACGCTGCTCTACGCCCAAGCCACCACCGGGAAACCGTCGTTCGTAGCCAGCTCCACCACCGGCAGACGATACCATGGCCTCCTGATGAAGGTGGATATAGAGAGAAATCGTCCAATCATTATCAGGAAATATGAGGGAAAGGCATACGGCTGGAGGGGCACCCTGGTGAGGGCAACCATCCTGGGCGATTATCAGAAGGCCGAATCCAAGGTGATGAGTTACCTTGAGCAGACCGCCATGGCTGCCCCGTACGCCTCAATAACCTTCAGGGATCCACAGGGGCATCAGATGAGGCTCGAGAGGGTCGTTGACCGCATGCCGAAGCCTCCCAGGGAGACGCTTCCTCATCCATCGGGTGTTGACATAGAGACTCTGAGGAAGATGATCAGGCAGTGGAGGAGCGGCGACATGCTCAAGTTCATGACCAAGAACTTCCAGAGGGTCGGTCCCAAGACGGCGGAGGTATTCCTCCGCTACGCCGGCCTGGATTCATCATTGAATCCTAGGTCCCTAGGCGACCCGGAGCTCACGCGGCTCGCGGCGGCGCTCAGGAGCTACGGGAACTTCCTCCCGCCCGACGCGAACTACCTGTCGACGCTGGGGCATGAGCTGCTGGAGGCAGGAGTTCGCCGGCTGTTAAATCCCGAGTTCTGCAGGACCGTTGCTAGGAGACCTCAGGCCTACGAGGGCCACCCGTTCATAATTGAGGCGGCAGTGGCCTACGGCGGTCCCAAACTGAAGCCCGGAATCACCGTCTTCAGGTTCGCGAACAGGATACCGCTGCTCTACGATGAATCGAGCGATGTTACTTGGAAGGTCCTGAACTCCATGGACCTGCGCTCCTACCGCGTCAGACAGGAGGATCCGGTCGGCGTCATAGTCCACGTGATATCGACCAGGATACCCTACAAAACGATCGGAAAGGAGTACATAGCGGACAGACCCGAGGTGGAGAGGGAGATACGTCTTGCGCTCAGGGACGCGTTCAGGGAGCTCAGGAACTACCTGAGCAGGAAGGAGCGCATGGTTGGGGTGGCGCGCAGGGCTAACGTATACTCGAAGTACATGTCCCTCATCGCGAAATTCTCGATGGAGCTCGCCGAACGGGACCGGATGCCTAAGTATGATATATTAATACCTAAGGGAATGGAGCAGGACATTGAAGAGGCGCAGCAGGGCTAGCGGTGCAGGCAACAGGGCAGCGATCGCTAGGCTCAGGAAGCTGGGCGAGCTCGTCTACGAACAGATAGAGCGCGGTGAGTATCCCATAGTCAGGATACCGGACAGGAGCGTTGGCAACATAATATACGACGAGAAGCTCGGCCAGTACATACTGGGACCGAAGAGGTTCGTGAGGACCACGAAGAACGTGAAGCACCTGAGGGCGTTCGCTCAGCTGATGTGGCTGGCGTACTTCTCCAAGCTGTTGAGCTCCTCCCACAAGACCTCCACGCTCAGGGACGTCTTCTACTCGGCACAGGCATACAACGTGGAGTTCGAGGATCAGGATGAATCAGACGAGAGGATCACCGAGCTCGAGGCGCTCCTGGGCATGGCGAGGGAGGAGTTCAACGTGTACCCGGAGGAGAGGAGCTCGATATTCGGCAGGCTCACCATAGAATACAACATACCGGGATACGAGGGCAGGAAACTGGATCTCACGTCACACCCGGACGGCGTGATGATAGGTCCGGCCCTCACCACCGCGGACTTCGTTGAGACCGACGCTGAGATGGTGATAGCCATAGAGAAAGGAGGCCTCTTCACGAGGTTCATAGAGGAGAAGGTACATGATCGCTTCAAGGCGATCCTCATAAACACCGCTGGCCAAGCGCCCAGGGCAACCAGGTACCTCCTCAGGCGCCTCCGGAACGAGCTCAATCTACCGGTCTACGTCCTGACAGATGGTGATCCGTGGGGAATGCACATAGCCATGGTGATAATATCTGGATCAGCCAACGCGGCGCACCTAACCCAACTCAACGTTCCCGACGCGTCGTGGATAGGAGTCTGGGCCACCGACATAACAAAGTACAAACTGCCCTTCGATAAGCTGACTGACGTTGACATAAAGAGGCTCCGCGAACTCTCGAGCGATCCCAGATATTCCGGCGATCCGTGGAGCTCCCAGATAGATGCATTCCTTAAACACCGCAGGAAGTCGGAGCAGGAGGCATTTGCCAAGTATGGCCTTACATATATAGTTGATAAATATCTCCCCGATAAGCTGGGCAGATAAGCGCAAGCGCATAGGATGCCCTGGATGTCAGTCGCGTTGAGGCGCCGCCGGCCCGACTCGAACGGGCGACCTACTGGTCTCTGCCGGCCTTAACAGCCAGCCGCTCTACCGACTGAGCTACGGCGGCGCCTCCAGTGAGCGCCCGGCTTTTTATAAGCGTTCTGACGCGCGTGGCGGGGTACCCGAGCAAATGCCCAATGCCCCATCCTAGATCCGGGCTCTCGGCGCGGGTGCTTAGCGTTAGCCGGAGCTGGCGCCTCGCGTAACTACTTCAAAGTAGTAATCTCGATCTCGTGATCGCATCGGAACGCTCTGAGCTAACTTTTTAAAGGAAACCATCAACGGACCCAAGGGGCCCGTAGCTCAGCTTGGCGGAGCGGCCGGCTCATAACCGGTAGGTCGTGGGTTCAAATCCCACCGGGCCCATCCCTCGCAGGCGCAGAACAGTTATCTTCAACCGCCTCAAGGGTCATTGGGCAATGGTATCCGGGTGGAGGAGCAATCTATCGGCCGCGGCCTCGCGTCTGGAGAGTTCTCCAGTCGAGCTCGCGTATAGGCTGGTGCGCACATCTGATACTAGGCTGATAAACATGGCCAGCGGCAACCCGGATCCCAAGATAGTTCCGGTGCAGGAACTTTCGGAGATAGCGATGGAGGTCTTGGGCGCACTTGGTTACGAGTCCTTGGTGTATCCAGATGCCGGGGGATTGGATGACCTGAAGAAGGAGATAAGACTCTACATGGCCAGGGAAGGCGTCTCGATTCCCAAGAATTATGAGATATCGGTCACGAGCGGCGCTCAGCACGCGTTCAAGCTGATGTCCGAGCTCCTTGGGGGCGGTGACGTCCACGTCATCTGCGAGAGTCCAACGTTCGTCGAGACGCTAGCGCCGCTCAAGCTGCGTTCCCATGTGCACGGGATACCTTTCTCCTCCGGCCGACTGGATCTCGGTCGCATGGAGGAGGCACTGAAGGCCCTAGACCCGGGCAGCTCCGTGATCTACCTGATACCCACGTGCCATAATCCAACGGGTATAACGATGAGTGAGGACGACCGTCACGAGGTCCTGGAACTCGCGGAGAAATATGACGCGCTGATCATAGAGGACGAGCCCTATAGGGCATTCTCCGAGGCTCAGCCTCCAGCACTGGTCTCGCTGGACAACGGATCCCGCGTCATCTACGTCGGGACGCTTAGCAAGGTGCTCGCGCCCGGCCTCAGGATAGGTTGGATCGCCGCGCCGCCCGAGGTGGCATCGGCAGTCTCCATGCTGGAGAACTACGACATAACCACGTCAACTCTGACGCAGCACATAGCGCTGGAGTCGTTCCGCCACGGCCTAGTGGATTCCACAGCCTCCGCGCTCAGGGCGCACTACCTGAGGAAGCGCCATGTCCTCGAGGATTCGCTGAGCGAGAACATGCCCCCCAACGTGAACTGGGAACCTAATGGGTGCGGACTTTTCCAGCTCGTGTCGGCCACCGGATTCGACGCCGAGCAACACCTCATAGATGCAATCAGGAGAGGGATCATCTACGTTCCGGCGCGCAGGTTCTTCGTGCCGGAGGGTGACATTGGCAGCATAAGATTGAGCCTAGGCCCGCCCTCCAATGAGGAGATAGAGGAGGGCACGCGCATACTTGCCGGTATAATTTCTGAGCACTCAAGCGCATCTTCACGGGGCGCCGCCGTTGCTAACAGCTCCAAAATAGATAAGCTTAAATAGACATTAGTCATGATAAAATACGAGGAAAATGGGTGGGCTCTACGCCCTCAAGGATGCCAAAGGACTTCTAGGGGTCACCACGCGCACTATTCAGAGATGGGATAAGGATGGTAGGATAAGAGTTGTCGGGACGGTCGGCGACGGCGGCAGGAGGAGGAAGCTCGTATCGGGCGATGGGTCGGGTTCGAAGGATCGCGATCACGAGGGCGCGAGGTGACCGCGGCCTGCTGAGGACCTACTCGCTCAGCCACGACGTGGGGGACGAGATCGAGGGCCTCCTCATCGCCTACAAGGAGGTGCTGAACGGGATGCTCGAGGACATCTGGTCGGCCATCGAGTGGAGGACGAGGCCCGTTAAGGGAAAGAGGCAGG
>JAGDXL010000021.1:3097-4453 GCA_023256385.1 Nitrososphaerales archaeon | reverse complement strand
GTACCCCGGCCGGGCCCGTAGCCCTCCGGGCTCCCGCGCACATAGTACTGGATCTTCACCCGAATTCCCCGCCACCTGCGAGCTGCTCGTCACCTTTCACATACTTGGACGCAATAAGCAACAGTTTCATAACATATAGACTTAAATATGTGTTTAATAATAAGGATGAGCCGTGCTGAAGGCTCCGTCAACTTTAGGTCGCGTGCCCCATCACCTCCTAGCCCAGGGAGACTATCCAGGTGAGGATCCTGCCGGAGAGAGTTAGAAATAATTATAAGCTACTAGTACTAGATACTAGTACTAGTCATGGAAGAGGTTAAGGTTACCAGAAACTATCAGATAACGATACCCTATCGGGCTAGGAAGGAGCTTGGCATAGAAGTAGGCGCCAAATTGCTTGTTCAAGTAGAGGGAGACAGGATGATCATTTCCAAGAAGGCCGGTGACGTAGCATCCCTGGGCCTCACCTTAGGTAGAAGGATCGCCGACGAGGTGATAGATAAGGCGGTGGACGAGGCCGGAATGGAGATTGGAAGCGGTAGTTGACACGAATTTCGTGATCGCCGTAATTTTCAAGGACCATGAACACCACGAGGAGGCATTGAAGGAGTGGGGGAGAATCAATAGGGCATATCTTCCCCTGATTTCGTTGACCGAAATCGCATATTTTCTGATAAAGAACGATGTGAATCTCAGAATTATGGATGAGGTACTGAGTGATCCAAAGATCGAGGTCGCAGCGAATACCGCGGATGATCTCCGCTTCGCGGTTGAAAATGGAGACAGGATTGCTGGATATGATGATTTCAACGACTTCCTGATACTCTCGGTAGCCCGTAGGCTGAGGTTGCCCCTGCTGACTTTCGATAGGAAGCTGGAGGAGGAAGAGCGATTGAAATCTCAGAACACGAACTACTGGTTTTGAGGTAGCTGCATCGGAGGTCAGTAGGCTGCACTAGAAGGGGAAGAGGGCGACTAAGCTCTACGGGGACGGCGCGTACGACTCGGACGCGGTGTTCGAGGCACTCTCCGAGGTCGGGGCTGAGCCGCCATCACGATAAAGGGGGAACGCCAGGCCGGACTCGCCGGGCAGGAGGAGGGAGGGGGTGAGGCTCCGCCTAGCACGTGGGGGATCGAACGCGAATCTCGCTCGTAGTTGGCCAGCTCCCTCTCCGCCCAAGATCTTATCCCGGCGGCCCTCCACTGCAGAGCGTCCTGCAGGATGTTCCGGTCGTGCGTGTGCCTGTACACGAACTTGTAGAGGAACAGCCTCGTCGATGTCTCCATCCTCTCCCCCACCACCACCACCCGTAAATGGGCCTTACCCCGTGGGGGACTTCCTGAGTACGCCCCCAG
>JAGDXL010000021.1:1086-3087 GCA_023256385.1 Nitrososphaerales archaeon | reverse complement strand
TCTTTTTGGCTTTCTTAAATCGTTATTCAGGCCTTGAGCTTCGGCTCGTCCGAGTAGAAGAGTTCGCCCCGTGCAGAGCGATCCGCGAGGCCCTCCAGCAGCAGCCTGAGGGACACTCCCCTCTCGACGAGCCCTTCGGCTAGGCCCCTGAAGGCATTGACCCTGTTCGGGCTCCTAGTGATGAGCATCTTCAGCTCCACGAACAGGCGCGACAGATCCTCGTCGCTGAGCGCGGAGAGCCTGGGGAGCTCCGCGAACGAGGACTCCCTCCAGTCAGCGTCGAGGAGGGGCATGAGGTTGTAGACCAGCATCCGCTTGCGCTCTTCCATGCCGCCCAGGCCGAGCACGCTGAAGAGCGACCCCCTATTTTCGCCGAGGGCTATGGAGATGACCGTGGAGATGACGTTCCGATGGAGCTCCTTCTCGGAGAGGAACGAGAGCAGTCCGTCGTCGACGTTCAGCCTGTCGATCAGCCCCGCGAGGAACGCCCTCTTGGCTGCCACCCCGGACGTGAGGGCGAAGCGGATCACGTGGCCGATGGTCCTCTGGTCGCTCCAGTCGAACGCCCCTCTGCCGCTGAGGAACGCCGCGGCCTCCACGGCAAACGCCGGCTCCCCGGAGCACTCGTAGACGTCCTTCGGCAGCTCCTTCCTCATGTAGGGCTCCAACAGGGAGACGTATCCGGAGGCGAGCCGCACCCTCAGCCCCTCATCCACCTCCCCGTCCGATATTATAGCGCGGACAGAGAGCCCCAGATAGTCCATGCAGCGCAACCTCCAGCTGAGCTCCGACTCTATCTCCTCCAGGCCGTACTTCGGGTAGCCGTACATGCGATCGATGTGCTCCTTGATGACGCTCGACGCGAGCTTGGCCAGCCGCCCATCTGCCAAGATTGTCCTTATCATCCATCTGAGCTCCGAGGGCGGGGATGGCCTGCCCTCAGCCCGATGCCTCGCGGCGCGGCCCCTGGACATGCCCGTCTGGGAAATCTAAAGATGGCGTGCACGGTTATATATTCATGCTCCTCTTCCAGGAGGGCCGGTTCCTGAAGTGGCGCGTCGGGGACTATCCGCGCGCGATCACTTAGAGGTGGCAGCCGCACCGCGTTCAAATGACTTTGAGGCCTCGAGGCCGGCGCAGATATCTATTCATGCGATGCCTCCTCAAAGTCCCTGGCCACGTCCATCAGGTTTGCATATTCGATGAACCATTGAGTGGCCTCCATGTAGCTGTATATGACCCCGTCCTTGATCCAGGAGATGGCCGCAGATCCCACCTTGCCAACGTACTTCCTGAAGTCCTCCAGCTCGTCGTTCAGCTCATCAGCCATCTTCGACATCTCCTTGTCCTCGAAGGACTTGGGATCCAGCTTCGCGCCGTCGATAATCGAATCGCTCATGACCAGCTTGCCTATGACTACCATCGACGCTCCGAGGTCCTTCGCGAGCTTGAGGAACTTCACGTAGTCGCCCTGCTCGTTGTCCCAGTGAACCACGGGCGCGGATGATTCGTCGACCGTGCCGTAGAAGATGTTGAGGCCGAGGGACTTGGCCTTGGCGACGAACCTGTCCACGTCTATCTCGTCGTCCACGCACCTATTCGGGCCGGGCGCTCTATAATAGGATTACTCGCGCGGTGTCCCGGGTTCACGATCGCCTGGTGAGCTCGTTGGAGGAGATCAGCAACGCTTTTGCTGGTGGTGGTACCAGTTGCTGTTCGACCTCATGCCGAAGAGGAGGAGGGAGGATCTCTACGACTTCGAGGAGGAGATGCGCGCGCTCATGGACGCGTGCGCCGGCGGCAGGCTGGTGGTCATAACGGCGCTCAGGAGGATGGGGAAGACCAGCCTGCTCCTCACCTCGCTGAACGAGGGCAAGTTGCCGTACGTGTTCCTGGACGCCAGAAGGGTGGTGGGCGTGCCCGGCGCGAGGGGGCTGGCGGAGGAACTCGAGAGGGGGGTGAACGAGTTCGTGGCGGGCCGCTCGTCGGTGTCCGCGAGGT
>JAGDXL010000021.1:315-1032 GCA_023256385.1 Nitrososphaerales archaeon | reverse complement strand
GCCTGGACGAGGCGGCACGCGGGGCCGGGACCAGGATCGTCGTTGCGCTGGACGAGGCGCAGGAGTTCAGGACAGCTGCGCCATGGCTCCCCCGCCTGCTGGCTTACGCGTACGATCACCTGGAGGGAATAGTACTGGTGGTCAGCGGCTCGCAGGTCGGAGTCCTCCGTGATTTCCTAGGAGTTGATGATCCGCACGGTGCGCTCTATGGCAGATTCCTGCACGAGGTCAGGCTCAGGAGGCTATCGCGCGAGGAGGCCGTGGAGCGCTTCGACGGTATCATAGGCTGGCTGACGTACTTCGGCTGGAGCTACTCCAGGGGGATGGGCGGCGTGGAGTCCATACTGGACATGGCAGCGAGGCAGGAGGCTGAGGAGCTGAGGAGGTTCCTGTGATGAGCCAGCGAAGAGGAAAGGTCGTGATAGTTGGGGCTGGTCCTGGGGACCCTGAGCTCATCACGGTTAAAGGCCTCAAGGCGCTCAGGGAAGCCGACGTCGTAATTTATGACAGGCTGATCCCAAAAGAGCTCCTCAGCGAGGTCAAGCCAGGCTGTAAGCTGATATTCGCTGGCAAGTCGCCAGGAAGGCACGAACTTGAGCAGGAGGAGATCAACAGGCTGCTAGTCCAGCATGCGTCAATGGGCCTCAACGTCGTGAGGCTCAAGGGTGGGGACCCCTATACCTTCGGGAGAGGTGAGGAGGAGTGCGAGTACGTTAT
>JAGDXL010000021.1:0-305 GCA_023256385.1 Nitrososphaerales archaeon | reverse complement strand
CTGCTCCAGAGGCTCGTGAAGATGGGATTCCTGGAGAGGGAAGGGAACGGACGCTACGTTTTTGCGGATCGCGTGCTCGCGACAGCGGCAGTGAAATACCTCTGAGCACGCCTTACCACCTACCGCTGAAGCCGGCTTTCCCAGTCATGGTTTCCTTATCTATAGATGAGATGAGAGGATGAAGATCCATGGCGCTCGTGGCGGTTTCCGCCCGATCTAGTCGGTACGTCCGGACGGCGCATGCGCCGTTCAGGTCGCTGTGCAGTGCGCGATCGCCGATTGTGTGTTGGATGGCGCCGCGAGGA
>JAGDXL010000025.1:18558-35331 GCA_023256385.1 Nitrososphaerales archaeon | reverse complement strand
CAATGGGGGAGAGCCCCGGATGGATGATTGGCGTTGCCATTCGTTCCCTCCGCGCTTGGGGGATGGGAAGGGAGGAGGTGATGCGATCAGGCCAGTCTAGCTTAAATACCGCCCACATGGGTACTATCAAAGTGATAGTATTATCCCGACGAGCCCGACGCCGAAGACGAGCGCGGCCATCATCCAGTAGACGATCCTCTCCCACGATTTCAGAGGATGGCCCCTCATGGCCACTGGATCGGAGACGAGCCTCCCCAGGTAGTAGAGGGAAGGCAGTATCACTATCGTGTAGGCTGCCATCAGATCCAGCATCAGCGACACGAGGTTTGTCTCTAGGATGGCCACGGATGCAGCCGCGATGCCCATTGCCAGGTAGTACGCGAGTCCGATTCTCCTGGAGTCCGAGCCCACGGCTGCCAGAAATCCCCATCCGGAGGCCATAGACGCGACAGTCAGGGCTAGGAACCCCGCGGCGACGAAGCCGATCCCCATTATGAGTGAGGAGAGTGGGCCGAGCGGATGCAGCAGATTCGCTATCTCGGAGGGTGATATGCTCAACGTTGGGGTGCCGTCGAACAGCCTGAGACCATATCCATCGATGACCGTTATGGCCATCAGGACCTCCGACACTATGGCGCCGACAAGCGTCTCGATCCTCTCCGCCGGAAGATCGGCCCTGCTGAGCCCCTTCCTAGCGTCAGCGCCAGAGTGGAAGAAGAGCATCCAGGGCATTATGACGGCACCTATGCTCGCCGCCAAGAGGAACCCGTATCCAGGGCTCAGGTAGGGCTGAATAGGGCTCAGGCCCTCGAGCAGCAGGCTACCGGGATCGATCGGGAAGAACGCCACGGATACGACTATAGCCGCCACCAGCATGAAGCTCACGGGCAGCAGCACCGCCTCGGCCACCCTGTACCTCTTAGTGGCCACGATCATCGCGTACACTAGGAATGCGGCCGCGACGGTCAGGGCCGGGGAGATGCCGAGCAGACGCGCGCCGAGCGCGATTCCCGCGAACTCAACAACATAGGTCATGAAGTCAGTCAGCGCCATGGGAAGGGCGGCTATGGCTACCGGTCTGCTACCATGCCTCTCCCTTATGGCCCTCCCGAGGCCCATGCCAGAGACCGTGCCGAGCCTTCCCGCCGCGTCCTGTATGAAGAACAGGGGTACCGTGAGTATCAGCATCACGAACACCATGTGATACCCCCACGAGGCGCCGTCCTGCAGTCCCGTCACTATGGATGCCACGTCCACATCAGCTATCATGACGAGCCACGCGGGACCGAACGCCCGCATAAGCCTCGCCACGCCCTCGGCGTTCAAGCTCGACGCGAATCCGCGCCCGGACCTCTTAATTAGGATGTCCTAATTTCTGATTTCTGCTGGACACATAATGTGGATAGCACCGGACAGGGTAAAGGTGTAAATTGCTGGACCCGCATCTATCTAGGTCGGAGTGGACGCTGAAGCCCCGAGCGGCGCAGAAACACTGGGAATCCGCGCATGCGTTGAGGGGATTCTCCCAACCTTCAGTTCGCAGCGATCTTCGATCCGCAGTGTGAGGGATCACGTCTTCAGTTATAAGATGATGCGTGGCATACCAGCGCGACATGAAGCTGCTGAACTACGAGCTTGAGGGGCGTACCGGGGTTGCGGCGTTCATAGATGGATCGTACTATGACGTGGGATCGTGGGCTAAGGCTGCGGGCGTGGAGGCACTGGGCGGCCCGGGACCGCTGAGCATTGATGATGTGCTCTCGAGCGGGACGCTGGACCTTATAGCGAGGAGCGAGGACCGCGTGGCGAAGCTGGGGGAGCCGATACCGGAACCCAGGAGACTACCCGTCGTGCTCCGCCCGGAGAAGATAATACTGGTGGCGGTGAACTACGCAGCGCATGGTAGAGAGACGCACTCCAGCCTTCCAGCTGAGCCGTACCTATTCGCGAAGTTCAGGAATGCACTGGTGGGGGATGGCGGCCATATATACATACCGAGATCGTCGAGGAAGGTGGACTGGGAGGTGGAACTCGCGGCGATTATCGGTAGGAGATGTAAATACATTGATGTAGCCAGAGCCCTCGGATGCATAGCAGGCTACACGATAGCGGTGGACATCAGCTTCCGCGACCTGCAGTACGAGCACAGCACGAAGGGATACGGGCCGAACTGGATGAAGGGTAAGGCAATGGATCATTCATTGCCCCTCGGTCCATGGCTGGTCACATCGGACGAGTTCGGCGATCCGCACGACGTCGGGCTCAGGCTCTACGTCAACGGAGACCTCAAGCAGGATGGGAATACCCGCGACATGATATTCCCAGTGGAGAGGATTGTGGAGTACATATCTGACGGGATAACATTGGAGCCCGGGGACGTCATATCGACGGGCACCCCGCCGGGCGTCGGCGCATCGACCGACGGACCATACCTGAAGCCCGGCGACGTCGTTCGGTCGGAGGTAGAGCGCATAGGATATATGGAGAATCGCGTCTTCATGGATCCGATGCTGGGCTGATTGAACTATGCGCCCACGCAATTCTATGCCGATGCTGGGCTGATTGAACTATGCGCCCACGCAATTCTATGCGTGTAGATCAACCTCGTGATGGGTACGGCTCGCATTGATGGAGTCGCAACGGTTTTAGGACCGTTCGCCGTATCGTGCGCGTGGTGCTGTACGCGAAGGACATAATGGAGCGGGAGATCCTCTTCGTGGATTCCGGAACATCTTGCAGCGATCTAGCTAAGCTGATGGTCAGCAACAAGCACGGCTTCGCAGTTGTGCGCTCATCCAAGGGTGAAAATGTGGGGATAATAACCGAGTGGGATCTGGTGAGCAGGCTCCTCGCCAAGGGACTCGATCCGTCCTCAACTAAGGTCGATGATATAATGACGACCGGGATTATCTCGGTGGACGCGAGGGAGGAGCTCTCTGACGTGGCGGACATGATGGCTAAGAAGGGGATAAGGCGCGTCCTTGTCACGGATAAGGGGAACGTGGTGGGCGTCGTGACCTGCAGGATGGTGCTGGCCAACCTGAAGTCCTACGTGGATTCAGTCTCGAGGGACCTGGCCAGGTATGGACTGCTGCCCTTCTGACTCGCCGTATGCGATCTGCACTGGGATCGTTTCGCAATTGAAGGCATATCCGCCACGGACATCAGTGCGGCTAAGCGCGATGAATCGTCGGAACCGCGAAACATTAGAATTTAGAAAGCGCGGCTCGGAATTTCTGAGCGTGAGTTAGCCCCAGAGGACAAAGTGTATCAGCTGGCTAGACTCTGCAGCGGCACCATCTCCTCGAGCGATGCCTCCTCGAGCGTCCTGTGGGCGGGCTCCCTGAGCAGCAGGGTGAGCGCCGCGCCGGCTATGCTCAACAGCGCGAGCACGATCAAAGTGTCCCCTACGCCTAGCGTCTCTACAAGTGTTGGTATGAGCCAGAGCGTTGCAAATCCAGCGCCCGCCTTTCCGGCCGCGGCGGATGTGCCGTGCCCGGTAGACCTATACCTAACAGGGAAGACCTCGGACGGCAGGACGAACGTCGTGGTATTGGGACCCGCGTTTATCGTCAGGAATGACAGCGAATAGATCGCCATTGATAGCAGGGATGCAGTGGAACCCCCTAGCAGAAACCTCGATGCTGCGACGTAGATCGCGGCCATTGCAAGGAAACCACCTATTTGAAGGGATCTCCTGCCGACGCGATCCAGAAGGGCTACCGCTATGAAATACCCCGGCGCGCCGATTATGTATGGGAGGCCGGCCTCGAAGAGTTCCTGGAGGATGGACTTAGCCGGTCCCAGTATTCCGGTGACAATCGCCGCGGAGTATATGCCCGTGCCGTAGAATGCCACGTCCATTATGAACCAAGGTAGTGCGGTTCCTAGGAGCGTGAGCCAGTACCGCCTGAGGAAGCACGCTCCTCCCATCTGTCTAGCGACTACTCCCTCCTCGACCTCCACGCCCAGCTCTGCAGCCGCCCGCCTAGCACCCTCATAGTCACCCCTCACCAAGGCGGAGTACTTCGGAGTCTCCGGGAGTTTCCTCCTCAGATAGACGACGGACAGCGCGGGAATCGCGCCGGCGGCCGCTATGGACCTCCACGCGAGGTCCGGAGGCAGGAACGCCACGGCGGCCATTGACGCGAAGACCGCCAGGACCGCACCTATGCCCTGCGCCGCGAACACTAGGCCAACCATCCTTCCGCGGTTTTCGGCGCCGGAGTACTCGCTGGCTATCACGGCCGACAGCGGGTAGTCACTTCCTATGCCCACGCCCAATATGAAGCGAAACGCTATGAGCCACAATATGTTGGGCGCGACCGAGCTCAGTATTGCGCCCACCGCCAGCAGTATCGCCTCCAATCCGTAGATGAACTTCCTCCCGAAGAGGTCTGATATCCTGCCCATCGTCATCTGACCGACTATGGCGGCGAATATCGCGGATGATGCAAGGAGGGTCTCCAGGCGAGGATCATAGAATCCCGGCAATTTGTACCGATCTATTATATCTATGATGGCGCCGACCACGAAGAGATCGTACGCGTCGGTCATGAATCCCATGCTGGCGGTGATCCATATCCTGAGCCGGGATATCGAGAGGGGCGCCCCGCCAGGGAATTTCCCCGGAGGGATGGCGCCCTTCATTGGAAATTCGATCGATCAGGAGCTAAATATTGATTACCACAATATTATATAGAGCAGAGGGCATTCTCTATAGCAAAGAAAATAGTAATATAGAGCTAATATTTAGCGAGTTCATCAGCTGCGCACCATCGGTGCTCGGCGTTCAGACCCTTCGTTATCGGTAGATCAAAAATCACCTCCGTAAATATAATATGATGAAACTAAAAATAATAATACTGTTATGAGGAATGATGCGGAGTCGGGCGGCCCGGGCTCGACCGGGTCGGGCGACAGCGCCCTCAGCATTCCCCTGGCGAACCTCGACCTCCTGAGGCCGGAGGAGCCGAGGAGCGAGCAGAGGAGGACGGCCAGTACTATGACCAGGTACCTGAAGGTGAACCTGGTGGAGGACGTGAATGGCAGGAGCGACTTGATCCTCCTGTAGGAGGTCTCCACCGGTCACGGGGCTCCTCAGCCTATCATACAGCCTCCTGAGCTGGACCGGCTGGAGCGACAGGTCTGTGGCGTAGCCAAGAACTCGAGCGCGTGAATAACCTCATCAACCATGGGGCAGTAATGCTTAAATATATCATTGTATAACACTCCATAATGAGTTGTGGCGCCGCGTGGATGATCGCCTAGGCGATGGGAGCACTGCTCTGAGCCCAGGCGGGATGCCCATAGATGGGAGGCCAATGCCGCTGGCCTCGACGGCCGCCCATGACCCCACGGTGATTGCACGTGATCCGTGGACGAGGTAGAAGTCCCTGCCGCTCCAGACCGCTATGGTTCAGGGCGGTCTGAAGCGATAGGGACAAGCGGAAATCCTAGCGCCGCGGACGATCCATGCCGTTTCTTCATTGGTCATGAAGGATAGCACGAGTCGCCCGCTCTATTTCGCCCTTTCATTCCATCTATCTAGTATCTGAATTATTTAGTAGCGGATTTTTTGGTCTACCGTTATGCGTGGAGCTGAGATTCGCTGGAGTGAGTTGCTGCACATCAGATGAAGCCCTAAGGAAGTCCGCACATTCCCTTCCCGATGATTTCGGGATTCGCTATCTTCTCAATCACCAACATCCCTTAAGCGCATCGAGCGGCTATTGATGAATTAGGCGATCGCGGGAATTTCTCCCCGCAACGTAGTACTTACGGCCGGAGAACTCCACCTCATCCAGCTCCCCCGATTCCAGCATTGCACGGAGCACCTCCTCGCCGGCGCCGTCGTCCTTGAGAATCTGGGCAACCGCACCCTCGCTCAGCGGGTGCACGAGGGCCGCGGAGATTATATCGGACCTCGCGTCGCCTGTATGTCCGAACTGACCGTGCTCGGGGAAGTCTAGGGGTTGAGCGCGGGCACCCAGGATCTCGCGGAATCTAGTGAGGAAGTAAACGACCACGCCACGGTCCGGCGGACCTGCCCAGGGCTCTGCGGGCGGCCTAGTGGGCACTGCTATGTATGCATCGCGTAGGCCGCGAATCCTCGATAGGAAGGACGCTATGTTCCCCGCCTCATCGCCGTATTCTACCCTCGCGACCAGCATTGTCTCCGATGCCAGGTGTCCATTGAAACCATCGGCGAACTTCGATGCGCCTTCCAGGATGGAGCCGAGCGAAAGTTCGTGGCTGGGCCTGTCGACGATGCGCCATATGCGCTCCGTGACTGCGTCCACCTTGAATGACACGTAGTCGGCGGCCGAAAGGTCGTCCCTCACCGATGGATCCCATAAGAGGGATGAGTTCGTTATTACCGCGACGCTGACCCCAAGCGATCTGATCATCTCGATCTCCCTTCCGAGGTTGATGTCGAGCGTGGGTTCTCCGTCCGGCACGAAAGTTATGTGATCCACCTTTTCGCCACGGGATTTCACGAGCTCCAGCCTCCTCCTCACGGACTCGAAGATCATATCCGGTGGGTAGAATGATCTCCTGGTGATCTCGAGGGATATACCCCTGCCGACTTGGCAGTAGGTGCAGTTATACGTGCAGTGCTTGGGGGGTATGTTGTTGACCCCGAGGCTCGCGCCGAGCCTCCTAGAGGGTATTGGCCCGAACGCTATCTCCACGTTCGAGTAACGCGGGGACCATTTTTTACACGTTTGGGAAATTTCGACGCTACCCGATGTAGCCCGGGACGTCGCGGAGTGCCTTTCACCGAGAGATCTTCCCGCCGCCATATTCGGCGGCGCCATCCGAACTCAGCGCCCTCCATCGAGACTATCCGCCACACATGACCTAACGGTGGTGTAGCCGCGGCGATGATATACCAGGGGACATCCGGAAGGCTGTTCCCCGCCGACGACCTCGCCCAGTATCAGGTCGTGATCTCCTCCTGCACAGACGGAATGCCTCCTGAGCGCCAGAAATCCGATGGAGCTGGTGACGATGGGGCCCCACTCCGTCTCACGATATCCAACTGCCTCCAGTTTGGTCCTGCCATCGCCGGGTTCCGCTAAGATCGTTGATGCGCGTTCCCCGCCGACGCCCAGCATGGATATCAAGAAGTGCTCCGCGGATGCTATTATCGGATGATTCCTGGAATCTCTAGCTATTGACACGACCATGAGCGGAGGTGAGAGCGAGACGCTGGTGACGCTGGTCGCTATCAGCGCGGCGTACCTGTCGCCATTGCGCGCCGTCACGGCATACACCTGCTGCGCGGCCTCCCTCATGAAGGCCTTGAGCAATTCCTGCATGAGTAGACTACATCTATCATTGTATTTATAGTTCTTTGGCGAACTATTTGGGCAGCAGAACTCTCCTTCCAGCTGACGCGGTACACGTGAAGCCTTCAAACCTGCGATCGACGCGCACACGGTCCTCACTGCGATCGGTCCACACTGCGATGTTTCCGGCGCCATTTTATAGGCGCGCTGCTCCATGTGGAGCGCGTGAGGATATCCGACACGATGATTGAGCTAGTCAGACTGGTAGCGCCGCATAACTCGAATCCAGTGGGATTCCTCTACGGCGGATACATGCTGAACTGGCTCGTGGACGCCGGCACCATAGCGGCCATGGATACTGTGAAGGCGGATCTGGTACTGGGGTTCCTGGACAGGATGCACTTCGTGTCGCCGGTGAAGATTGGAGATATACTCGTCTATCGCGCATGGGCGGTGAACGCCGGGAAATCGAGCCTCACGGTGCTGGTTGAGTCGTATGTAAAGGAGCCCGAGGAGGTCAGGCTGGCCACCGTTGGACGGCTGATATATGTCAGGGTCGGAAAGGACGGACGGCCCGAGCCGTTGGGCGTGGAGATAGAGAGAGGAGATGGGTGGGAGGCGTCCCTCCACGACGCATTCTCGGCCTGGAGGAGGTCCGTGGAGCCGGCGCTGAGGGGCGAGGGATTTGTTCACGATCTGCCCCCGCTCAGTGCGCTCATGTCGATGCCCGAGGACGCGACATCCACGGGCACCATGTATGGTGGGAGACTGCTCTACTATCTCGATCAGTTCAACGCGATAGCGGCCTTCAACTTCTCACCGAAGATCTACGTGACGGCGAACGTCAACGCGACCGCATTCAGGAGGCCTATATTCATAGGCGACATAGTCGATGTGCGGGCGGGCGTCACATATGTTGGGACCTCGAGCCTTGAGGTGACGTTCGACGTACACGCACGCGGAAGGGCAGGGGAAAGACATGTGGCGGAAGGTCGCTCGACGTTCGTTTCAGTGGGGGAGGACGGCAGGCCAACGCCGATAGGAGCCAAGCAGTTCGGCGACGAGGAGGCGATGAGGAGGAAGGAGGAGGAGCTGAAGGAGGCGAGGGCGCTGAAGACGTTGAAACCAAACTTAGATCTCAGGAGGCCGGCAATTGTGGATGCACTCGCGCCTGCCGATGCACGAACCTCCTAGGACGCAGGGTGAGCTCGATGGAACGCCATCGTGCATGCTCAGGGTACCGCCATCATCGATAATATGAAGAGTGCTATCGAGAGCGCGAATGCGCCCGCCCATATCCCCTTGTTCCACCTAAAGACCTTCAATCCATCGAGTATGCCCAGCGGAATCAGATTGAACAGCGCTATGAATGAGTTCACGTATGCCGCTATGGCGAGATAGTAGTAGAGCGAAGGTATGCCGAAGGCCGCGGTAATGAGGACGGTGGCCATAGCAAGGTTTGTGGCCGGACCCCAGATGGCAGTCCGGCCCATGAGATACCGGTCGTCCGGCCCATAGATTACAGTAGCGCCCGGTGCTATTATCTTGAAGAATGGTATGACTATGCTTATGGCGGTTATGATAGCGCCCCAAGTCTGGAGCCTGAACTCCGCGTGATATCCATAGTGGATTGCTGAGAACTTGTGCGCTAACTCGTGCAGTATGAAGGCCAGAACGAAAAGCACGCTATCTAATATTAGACCCAGCAGGCTCATCTGCACGTAGTAGAACCAGCTGAGCCCCACGGCCATCACGAGAACCGCTCCCACCAGCAGGTGCAGCCACTCGCCATATCTGTACCTGGGCGTCACGTAGTAATAGTAGTAATAGCTGTCACCGGCTGCCAACATGCGCTCGAGCTCCGACCTTTATATTAGTGTATCGATCGAGCAAGGTTGCACTGCCAAGCGAGATACGCTGATGTATTCGGCGATGGAGGACCGCCAAGGATATTTCCACGTGCGGGGATCGGTTGCCTCGTGGAGCCGAACGTCGTTAAGCCATGCGACGTCGTCGCCGTGGTGAGCGGGGGGCCGGACAGCATCTGTTATGCGGCGCGCTGGATGCGCAGGGGATGCGACGTCCACGCGCTGAGTTTCCTGTACGGACAGAAGGGAAGGCACGAGGTGGAGGTAGCCGGGCGCGTCCTCTCGCGCATCAACTCAATGGATCGCACTGGCTGGGGGAAGGTCGTGGAGCATAGGATTGTCGATATGTCATCACTGGGGGAACTCTGGAGAGGAACCCAGCTTACGGACGGATCTGTCGAGGTGAAGGATAGCTATGCGCCATCGGTGGTTGTACCTGTGAGGAACGCTGTCATGCTGACGGTGGCGGCCGCCTATGCGTACTCATTGGCGGGAAATGGTACCCCAAGGACCTACGTGATATACGGCGCGCACTACGATGATGTTGTGCCGAGGCAGGACACGTGGGAGCCGCTCTATCCGGACTGCAGCCCGGAGTGCGCGGAGGCCCTGCAGGCTGCCCTGGACGTCTGCCACTTCAGATCCGAAAGGGGACTCGAGATCTGGAGTCCCGCGAGGGAGGGATTGAGGAAATCAGATCTCCTGAGGGACTGCCACGGCGCGCTGGGCGATCTGGTGTACGATACGTGGAGCTGTTATCTGAGCGGCCCCGTGCACTGCGGCAGGTGTGAGTCGTGCAGGAACAGGTACAGGGCGTTCAGGGAAGCGGGCCTTTCCGACTGCACACTGTACGCGGCACCGCCCGGCGATCCCGCGGACTTCATAAGGACGGCAGATGGATATGTCCACAGATCATGCCCTAGAGCAGCGAGCGGAGGTACCTGAGCAGCTTCTCCGCGTCCAGCTCAAGCCCTGCGAGCCTGCTCCTTATCCTGTTCACGGATAGTTCGTTCGAGAAGGCCCTCTTGACAGCGGTCGCGAGCAGCTCTCCGTCTATGCCGTAGTCCTCGAGCGTCCTATCGAATCCCACGGACGACTGGAACTTGGAGAGCACTGCGGTGGCGCCCTCCGGCGTTCCGTCGAAGCCGGGATCCAGCGCCCTCAACATGCGCGTAGATGCATCAGGCGAGGCCGCGTGCACTAGGCGGACCAGGGACGGCCCTATTATTGCCAGGCCGCATCCGTGTGGCAGGGACGGCCTCATTCCGCTCAGGAAGTTCTCCACGGCATGGATCAGGTTCGTCGGGGAGATGTCTATGGCGACCCCGCCCAGCATTGCGGCGTACATCAACCAGTACCGATGTTCTATGGAGCTCGGATCCGTGCCGGCCATGGGAAGTGCGCGGGCGACGTTGCGCACCACTGCCTCGGAGATGTCCTGCGCCAGCGGAGGGCTGCCGGCGGTCGTCGCCGATTCGTATGCATGATACAGCGCATCGAACGATGTGCAGAGCACCTCCTCGCGTGGCATGGTAAGGGTGTACCTAGGATCATCGAAGGAGACGCGCGGATAACAGACCTCGCCGCCTATCTTGTCGCCGACAGCTATGTCGGTCAGGTTGGCGTAGCGGTTAGCCTCACTGCCCGTTCCATGGGTTAGATTGACTGCGTAGACTGGAAGGCGCGGGACGGCCTTGATTCTTCCATATATGTAATCCATAGCGCTGCCGCCGCCGATCGCGATCGCGCTGCCCACCTTGGAGACATCGATCACGCTGCCGCCGCCGATCGCCACCACCGCATCCGCGCCGGTCGACTTCACCAGCTCGGCGACCTCCTCCGCTTGGGACGACTGTGGATTCGGCGAAACGCGATCGTAGAGCGAGCGCTCAACGCCCGCACTCGAGAGCGAGCGCTCAACGTCGGACAGGGCCCCGCTCGCCCTCGCGGAAGTCCTGCCCGTGACTAAGAGGACCCTCTTGGTGCCCGCTAGGTATCCAGGAAGTGCACCCACTGCCCCCGCGCCGAAGTGTAGGGTGACCTCTCCATACGTCCACTTGAACGGAACCAAGTTGCGGGAGAGGGAGGACATGCCCGACATATTCTCATTCCTGAGGAGTCGAGGTTCCCACTCCGAGGACCAGCATCTGCCCGCGTGGATGCGACGCGCGTACGCGAGAAGTGACCATTCTCAAGGACGTGCCCCGTCCCATCTTCGTCATGCTGATGGACATCTCAACGCTAGTAAAAATCCTTTCGGATGAGGCATTGCATGTTTCCGCCTCCCCCTTCGTCACGTGGTCGAACAGCTTCATCAATCCCCTGCGATCCGTCCTCAGCCCGCTCGCCACGTCGCTCAGGACATCGACGACGCTGTACCCCCTCGCGGCGCAGTACTGCCTCAGGTACTCCACCTGCCTCTCGAGGTCGCCCCTCTGGTCCGAGGATCTCACGCGCGCGTATATTACGGCCCTCGTCCCCCCTGCGCCGGCGCCGCCGAGTATCCTGGCGACCTCGCTCTCCGGTATCAGCCACCTCCCCGTCGGGGTCTTGACCGCCCTTATCCTCCCCGAGTATATCCACCTCTTCACAGTCATGTAGTGCACTCCGAGGCGCTTGTAGACCTCCCGCGGCGGCAACAGCATCTCGTTCACTCGTTATCCTCAGTGAAAGAATGTTACATATGGTTATATTAAAGCATTACTGCTCCATGGTACGGCTCGTCGGCACTAGCTTTTAGAGGGAAATACGCCACAGGTCGATCCATGGCGATAGCGGGATTCCCACAGCTTATGCTGCTCGTCTGGGCGGTGGCAGTCTTCGGCGCTGCGGCGCTGATCTACAGGTTGCTAGTCTCCGCACTGAGGACAGATCCGACGCTCACGGCATCGGCACTCTACCTTGTGTTGATGACGATATCACAGTACGCTGCGTCCAAGATAACTGTGTACCTATGGTTCGGCGTACCGGCCGGCACAACCACGTACGTGGCCACCGTGGCCATGTTGGACATAGTGGTGATGAGGGAGGGCTTCAAGTACGCGAGGAACCTGATATTCACGGGGCTCGCGTCGCAGGCACTGATAACGATCGCCAACGCATCGGTGCTCTCGATGCCCGCCATGTCAGGGAACGAGGGAATCTATGCCTACGTGTTTGGGATCTCGGCGAGGGTGGCGCTTGCGTCGGCGGCGGCATATCTGGCGGCGGAGCTCACGGACGCATACATCGTAAACAGGATAAAGCGCGCGATCTGGAAGAGAGTCCTATACTCGGATCCCGTCGCAATGGCGGTTGATACGTTGATCTTCGTTCCGCTCGCGTTCTACGGCGCCCTTCCGCAGACGATTCTGACCAGTACTATGCTGGGGCTGCTGCTGGCCAAATGGTCGCTCTCGCCCGCCGTGCTCGGACTTGTCTACGTCAACAGGAGGTTCCTCTTCAGGGACATATATGGAACGCATGCGAGGGCTATTTCCTGAGCACAGCCCGTTTATAGTTCTTTGACATGCTTTTGCGCACTGGTAAAACCACCTGAGCCGGCAGAAGACGTACATCTTCAGTAGGAGGCAATTGATCCACCCGCCGGAGGAGATGGCATTCATTCGCGCAGGTGAGCTACTCCTCAGCTGAAGCCTCGGAGCTTCCCGGCTCATTGCCCCACCTTCCACTCCAGAGGGAGCTGTGGAGGGCGGAGCTCCACAGGCACAACGGGCGGCCCGCCCTGAGCGCTCGTGCCGCCTCATCGTCCGCGTATGCGCAGAACCTCAACCCCACAGTGGACATTGGCATTGCCACACTCACGCTAATTCCGAGCATCGGGAAGTCCGTGCACCCCCTCCCTGAAGGTTCGGGTTTTTACTGCTTCCCCCCCAGAACCCCTAACCGCTTATAACAGATCAAAGGGCTACAGCGGCTATCGGGTCATGAGCAGCACGTACCTGATCCGCGAATGTATTGCTGATTCGACGCAGGACGTACCGAGCGACCTCCGCGAAGCCCTCACCTGCGTTGGCGGACGCCACGTAGTCCGCTATCTTCCTCAGCTCGGGATCCGCGTCGCCTACTGCGGCCCTGAAGCCGGCCGCCAGCAGGAGGTCCACATCGCCAGAGGAGTCGCCGACGGCGCCGAGCTCCTGGACACCCACGCTCATCCTGAGGGCGACCTTCCTCAGCGCTGCGCCCTTCCCTCCACCCAGCGGCTGGGTGTGAAGGGCGTATCCGCTCACGATTATCCTCCCCTTCCAGCCGACCTCCGCCATCGCCCGCTCCACGTATGGAACGGCCCTCGCGAGTGATGAGCGATCCTCCGACACGAACTCCAGATCGTGGAGCCGGCACGGATTCTGCCATCCCTCCGAGAGCCCCAGCGCCTTTATTGATTCCACCAACGCGTCGGGTGGCCTCCCAGAGCAGAGGCTCTCCACATTCCCCCTGTCTACTAGAACACATCCGTTCTCTGCTATGGCGGGCCAGCTCGCGCCCAAATACCGCGTGAGGGCGCTCGCTATCTGATAGCTGTTCCCGGTCGCCAAGATTACGGAGATGCCGCGCGACTCAAGCTCCCTTATGGCGGAGATGGCGTTCATGCTCAGCCTGTATGACCCCCTCTCCTCAGTGAGAGTTCCGTCGACGTCCACCGCCAGGAGCCTTAACCTAGGACTCACACTCACATGGAACCCCGACCCTGGGGTGCCTTTATAGCTCTTTATCGGACTTTTTACACGTAAGCGAAATTTGCCCGGCCAACTCGCATTCGAAATCCTCCATTACACCATGACGCGCGCCGATAGTACGCGCATTGTGAGAGAGGAACCAGTATAGAATGAGCGAATATATGAAAGACGGGATGAAGGATTGCCACTGATCATGTGACTGCTGAGCGAGGATGGATCTCCGGTGGAGGTTGCTGCTGGCTCGTCCCGGGATCTGATCCTAAGAGGTTGGAAGGAGGCCGCGACTTTGTGGAAGGGTTTATATTTATGTGCTATTGCACATAATGGCGGAGGTGAGATGGCATGTGGGGACCCATGAACGGCAACGGCAGGGGCCGCGGCTGGCGTGGCGGCTGCGGATACGGATACGGAGCGGGCCCGGAATACGGCTGGGGATGGGGCCCAGCGTATCCGAACCCATACGCGTATCCGTATCCATCGCAGCAGTCAGAGCTGGCGTACCTAGAGTCCTACGCGAGACAGCTGGAGGACGAGCTCTCCAGAGTGAAGTCGAGGATCGACGATCTGAGGAAACAGGGTGAGAGGTGACCGAAATGGCATGGTGGGGATGGGGCTACGGGCCTGCCTGGTGGGGCGCGCCGCCCCCTTGGCGCGGCTGGCGTCATCCCTGGGGGTGGGGCTACGGGCTCGGCTATCCATACTGGTCCTACTACGCCCAGCCGCAGGTCGAGCTGGCGTACCTAGAGGCATATGCAGCATCGCTCGAGGCGCAGCTCGCAGCGGTTAAGTCTAGGATAGCGGCCCTGAAGGGAACTGCCGGCACAGCTCCCTGATAATTTATTTTTTATTTTTTTATCTATTTTTGAGAATGGCTGGCACTAAAATGAGCAAAGATTAAAACGAATATGTGATGAGTATCAAGACATGTCCAAGATCGTGGCGAGCATCTCCGTGGTGCCGATAGGGACCTCGGGGACCAGCGTCTCCCACTATGTATCACGCGCCATCTCCGTCGTGGAGAAGATGGGAATACATTACAGGGTCGGCGCGGGCTTCACGGATCTGGAGCTGGACAATTACCGGCAGCTCGCCTCCTTGATGGAAGCCATTGAGGCGGAGCTTGCTGAGATGGGCGTCGCGCGGATAGATTTCTTCGTGAAGGTGGACAGAAGGCTTGACGCAGATCTCACCATCGATGGCAAGGTCTCCAAGGTCAAGGTTAGCACTAAGGCCAGCGATCACTAGACGTGTTTTCTATGGGCGTCTTAAGGGATCTGACAATATCTATGCTGGAGATTTGCAGCCTCGCCGACGCGATGGACGCGTTTATCATGGCCGCGCCGACTCCGAAGACCGCCTCCATGGCAGATCCCGTCCTTCCCCTGTTTCCGGTCTCCACCGCCAGCTCCAGCGATCCATCGACGACCGACGCGCTCGCGTTGATGTATAGCACCTCATTCATGTGCACGAGCGGAAGCACTTCCCATGCCCTGGGGGCAACCTCCACGGCCACCCTCTCGATTTCCCGACGATCCACGTCGCCGTCCACCTTAGCGGAACCCTTGGCCAGCGCCAATCCCTCGTACAGGGGCTCCTCGGACACGTCGAAGAACCCCACCTCAGGCGGGCCGCCGGAGTTATCCATAGCCTCCAACTCCTCCCATGACGCGTCGACCACGTGCAGATCGCGGATGCCGTGGACGTTCCCTATGGTGCAGGGCCTTCTGGCGGTCGGCCTACAGGACCTAGAGCATCCCTTCACAGTGTTCCAGGCAGCCAAGAGCCCTGCGAACGCGCCGAATGCGGCGTACGCCTCAGCGCCACCGTCCAGCTCAGACCTCACCATCACCCAGATCCTCATTCCGTCCTTCTCGTACCTCGTCGCGGCGTAGGTGGATGCGAGGAGTGAACGCGGGAGCGCGGGTAGATATCTCCATGCCATCTTGGCGGAGGAGAGCGCGACCACCTTGGCAACCGCCGCCGCATTGCCCAGTCCGCTGACGCCGCTCTCGGCCAGCTCCGCGGCCACGTCCTCCTCCGTCGAGAGAAATCCAGTAGCTATGGCGCTGCGCACGTGCCATCCACCCGCAGCGCCATATATAAACTAAGCTTGATTTATTGCGACGCCGAGGCGACAGCACTCCCAGCGGTCGCCGAGGTATGTGGAATTCGGCACACGCCGATGCGCACCCCGCCAGTGGCATAACATCTATTAGATGGACGAGTTAAGATAACTTATGACCAAGATCACCTACACCAGTTCATCCCTGGATGAGGAATCCAACGCGAGGTATGAGGAAGCGCTGTCCAGCGTCGAGCGCGAACTTCTGGGGAAGGGGTATCCCATGAAGATAGGCGGGAGGGATGTCCTGGCTCTCGAGTACGAGGTCAGGAGCCCGGTCGACATGGACATCGTGGTGGGACGCTTCCAGAGGGGTGGGAGGGACGAGGCGGTCGCAGCCCTGAACTCAGCTGTGCGCGCATTCGACGACTGGAGCAGGAGGGACTGGAGGGAGAGGGCGACAATAATGAGGAGAGTAGCGGAAGCCGTGGAGCGCAGAAAGTTCCTGATAGCGGCAGTGATGGCCTACGAGGTGGGGAAGAATCGGGTGGAGGCCGTGGCCGAGGTGAACGAGGCACTGGAGGCCATCAGATATTATGCGTCTCTCATGGAGAAGGAGGAGGGATACGTGAGGAGGATGGCGCCCGGATCACCGGGGGAGGAAACTTGGAGCGTGGCGAGGCCCAGAGGGCCGTGGTTCGTGATATCGCCGTTCAACTTCCCCGCCATGCTGGGGAGCGGCATGGTCCAAGGTGCACTGATCACGGGAAACACCGTCGTGTGGAAGCCCTCCGAGGAGGCATCGCTCACGGCACATCTGATGTACGAGGCGTACGTGGAGGGAGGCGTGCCGCCAGGGGCGATAAACCTGC
>JAGDXL010000025.1:0-18548 GCA_023256385.1 Nitrososphaerales archaeon | reverse complement strand
CGTGATAATGGGCGACAGGAGGGTCGCGGGCATCGCGTTCACGGGATCCAAGGACGTAGGGCATCATCTGTACAGGGAGTTCGCGGCGCGGCAGCCTTACCCCAAGCCGGTAGTCCTCGAGACCGGGAGCAAGAATCCGACGGTCGTCACGGCGAAGGCTGACCTGACGAAGGCCGCGGAGGGCGTCGCCAGGGCCGCGTTCGGATACGGAGGACAGAAGTGCAGCGCCACGTCCAGGCTGTACGTGCAGGAGGAGGTGAAGGATGGGTTCCTGGAGGCGCTTGCCAGCTACACGCGGTCGCTCACCGTGGGGGATCCCAGGAAGGACGGCGTGTTCATGGGGCCGCTGATAAACGCCCGCGCATACACGAACTTCGCCCGCAACGTGCAGGAGGGAATCGCGGCCGGTGGAAGATTGGTGACTGGTGGAAGGCAGCTCAGGGACGGCTGGATGTCTAGGGGATTCTACGTCGAGCCCACGATAATGGACGGCGTCCCGGAGGGACACTATCTGTTCAGGGACGAGCTCTTCATGCCACTCCTGGTCGTCGCGCCCTTCAGGGACTTGGATGATGCGATATCCAAGGTAAACGACACGGACTACGGACTGACGGCCGGGATATTCTCGGAGGACGAGGGTGAGGTGAGGGAGTTCATGGAGCGCGTGGAGTTCGGGGTCCTATACGCTAACAGGAGGGGTGGGGCCACCACGGGGGCATGGCCCGGCGCCCAGACTTTCGTGGGGTGGAAGGCAAGTGGGGCCACCGGGAGGGGGATCGGTGGGCCGTACTACCTGCTCAACTTCCTCCAGGAGCAGGCGAGGACCTACGTGAGATGAACTACGAAGTGGCGGTGGTCGGGGCCGGAGTGGTGGGCCTCGCGACGGCTTACCACGTCATGCGCGCCCCCGGGGGATCACGAGTGGCTGTAGTGGACGCACTGGGTGGCCCCGGTATGGGGGACACCTCGAGGTCGGTCGGAGGCTTCAGGACTGCATTTACGTCGAGCGTGAATCGCGTCCTGGCGAGGTCCAGCGTGGAGTTCTACGAGGAGGTTCAGCGTGCAGGATATGACTTGGGAATGAGGCGCATCGGCTACATGTTCCTCGCCACTGCGAGCAACGTGGATGCGCTGGGTAAGCTGCTCGGGGACGAAGCGGACTTCGTGGACGAGGGCGAGCTGGAGGAGATGGGGATCAGGACGCATGTCTCGAATCTGAGCGATGCGGTGGTGCTGGGCTTGGAGGATCTCGTGGGAGGTTTCCTGTACAGGGATGCTGGTATCTTCGACCCGCACCTTATAGTTGAATATTACGTGGAGAAACTGGAGGAGATGGGGTGCGACTTCAGGTACGGCGCGGAGGCGAGGATAGTCATGGAGCCGGTGCGCCAGCTGGGCATACCCGGGGAGCCGTTTCCCTGGCAGGAGGTGCGCGTGAGGGGATTTAGGGTGGGCGATGCGGAGATTAAAGCCGACGCGGTCGTGCTGGCGACGGGCGCGTGGACAGGAAGTATACTGGACGACGCGGGTTTCCCGCTTCCGCTGAGGCCGCTGAGGAGGATGGCGTACTCCGTGAGAGCGATGTCCGGCGCGCTCGGGGAGCTCCTGAGCAGGGATATACCGGCGCTGGTGATCCCGGGAGGGGTGTTCCTGAGACCGGATCCAGGAGGAGCGTTCCACGTGGAGTTCGGCCTCAGGAGACCGTACGGGCCCGAGGAGCCGGAGCCGGAGGCATGGGAGCTGGGCGCCCTCCCGATTCTCTCCTCCTATCTGCCGGCCTTCGAGGGGGTTGCACCGAGCGACTCCTGGGTGGGACGCTATGATATGAACATAGTCACCGGAACCCCAATAGTGGAACGCCTGGCCGATGGACTCTTGGCGGCGGCCGGCACGTCCGGATCCGGCGTCATGAAGGCAGACGCCATAGGAAGGGTAGCCGCGGCCCTCGCGCTGGGAAAGGAGCGCGTCGAACTTTATGGCGGAATCTCCATAGATTCCATGGCGCTCTCGGCGCCCTCGGGCGAGGAGCGCTTGGTGATATAGCTAGTATTTTACAATGGTGGTCGCGGTGCAGAAAGGGCGCGCACGCGTGCTCATCGCCTCCTCGAGCGTGGGCCTCGGTCATGTGGCGAGGGATCTGCACCTGAGGCATATGATGGATTGGGCGGACGTTGAGTGGCTCACATCCGGGAACGCCCTCAGGTTCCTAGAGGAGAACGGTGAGGCCGTACACGAGGCATCCCGCCGCATGAGGTGCCTCGGCGACATTATAGGCGGATCGCTCATTCGCAACTGCGCGGTCACGCTCGCCCCGGGGCCCCTGATGGAACTGTACTCCGCAGTGAAGTCCAACGCAAGGATCGTCGATGGATCGGTGGATCTCGAGTCGTACGACCTGGTGATAGCAGACGAGTTCTGGGAGCTGCTGTTGTCGGAGCGGGTGCCGCGGAGGGGCGCTTTCATCACGGACTTCGTGGATCTGTCGCCCAGGCTCTGGTGGGCGCCGGTCCGTCCAGCCATAGCGCGGCTGGGCGACGCGATACGCGCTAGGGCGCTCGAGAGGTTCGACCTCAGGATACATGTGGGTATGTGGGGGGACGCCGCGGGATTCTGGCACCCGGGGCAGCTGATAACGGATGCTGCAGTCGCGGCTCCGACGCAGCGCGGTCCAGTAGTGGTAAATATGGGCGGCACACCGGCCGGATGCGCCGTTGCGAAGAACATAAGCTCCGATCTAACCAAGAGGGGCATCGATCACTTGGTTATAGGAGCGTGCGGAGAGCTCACCGGAAACCCGGGGCCGCTGATATCGCGCTCAAGCGCCCTAGTGACGCTGGCAGGATATTCGAGCCTAGTGGAGGTGGCAATCATCAAGAAGCCGGCGGTCGTGCTCCCCGTGAGAAGGCACTTCGAACATGTGGAGAACTCGCGCGCGTTCGAGGGGAGGAGCGGCTACCGCGTGGTCCAGTGCTCGAGGGGCGTCGAGGTGGCTGAGGAGCTCCTCGAGGTCCTCCGCGAGGATCCGGACCCCCCGTCGGTGATCGATGTGACCTCGGAGATCGAGGACGCGCTTCGCGGCCTGCTCTGATGTCCCTCGTAGAAGAGTGGACTTCGTTCCATTACATCTATATTCCAGGGATATACCCAGTGCCCGCGTGGCGCCGCCGATCGGATACATGTTGATAGCCGCCGCCATAGGTGCCATAGTGGGGCTCGTGAACGAGTACAGGAAGATAGGCGGTGCCAAGGTCTTCATGGGACTCAGGACGTCCATATTCGTCTCGCTGCTGGGATACTCGACCGCACTGCTGTACCAGATAAGTTCGAGTCCATCCGTGCTGGCCGTGGGGATGGCTACCATAGTGGCGGTGGCGAGCGCTGTCTACCTGGGCAGGGTGCTGGCGACCCGGAGCCTGGGCGCCACGACGTACGTGGCGATGATACTGCTGTACGTCGCGGGGACGCTGGCCGGCATGGGCATGTATGAATACGGGTTCGCGCTTGCCGTGCTCCTTGCGGCGCTTAGCCTCTACAAGACGGAGTTGCTGGACGCGATCTCCAAGATCAGGAGGGAGGAGCTGCTGGCCGTCGTGAACCTCCTAGTGATATCCGCGGTCATACTGCCCATGCTTCCTGACAGGTACATGGGACCCTATGATGCGTTCAATCCATACGAGTTCTGGCTCACGGTGGTTGTAGTCGGACTAGTGTTCTTCGCGCAGTACCTAGTACTCAGGGCGACGAAGAGAGGTCTTCTCGCGTTCACGATAATAGGAGGTATAATATCGAGCACGACAGCCGCGCTGAGCCTCGTGGAACTCGCCAACAGACGGCGGGAGTTCGGGATAGCGGCCGCGCTTAACATAGCTATGTCCAATGTTCCAATGGTGATATTCCAGGTGGCGGTAGTGCTATACGTGGTAGGAGGTGGGCCGGCGCTCCTAGCGGCGCTGCCGGCGCTCCTAGCGGGGCTGGCGGCGGCCGCCGCAGTGGCGGCGGTGGGTCGGGATCGCCTGAGCCCCAGGGGAGTGGAACCACCCCAGACGCCGCTGCCGATACTGAGGACATTCGAGTTCGCGGCGCTCCTGTTCGTCATAGTCGCGGCGGCTAGGATAGTGGGGGCGGTAGTCCCGCGGGCGCTTCCCGCGACGATAGCCGCCTCGTCGCTGGCGAACGTCCTGAGCTCCGTCTACGCGGTCGGAGTACTCTACGCCAAGGGACAGATAACAGCGGCGAGTGCTGGCTATCTGGCATCCATATCAATGCTAGTAGGTGCGGTCGAGAAGATCGCGATATCTGCGCTCATTAAGGATGGCAGGGCGCGCATGGTGGCGGTCGGCGTGACGGCCGCTGTCTCTGCGACGATTGCGGCTGCGATTTTGTTGGTATGAGGTGTTCACAGGGGCGTAG
Organism: Nitrososphaerales archaeon; assembly: GCA_023256385.1. Classification (GTDB taxonomy): domain Archaea; phylum Thermoproteota; class Nitrososphaeria; order Conexivisphaerales; family Conexivisphaeraceae; genus Conexivisphaera. The sequence goes on along the minus strand of JAGDXL010000025.1, from coordinate 14,138 downwards.
CTACGGAAGAAACTGCTTCTGGATGAGCACTATCCAGTTCTGCCATGAATCGCATACATGCACGAGGAAAGACTAATGATATCCCAGCCGTAGATTGCGCCGGAAATCGGCATTCTAAGACGAGGCGAGCGCCGCCTCCAGCCTCTTCCTGAGCGGGCTCAGGACGGGCTCCTCGGAGCGCTCTGACGACATCCTCTCCTTGGCATCCTCTATGTAGTCAAGCACCTTCTCGGGCGTCAACCCCTCGGAGAACTTGGCCGCACGATTCAGGAAGTACATTATCAGTGAGCGCATAGGCGTCGCCGCGACTCCCTTAAGGTAGAACTTGTTCACGATGTCCTTGGCCCAGCGCACGCTGTGGCGCATCGTGGCAACCATGAGCTCCGCGTGCTCCCTGTTCAGGCTCACGGACCTGAACCAGTCCTCCCTCCTCAGGACGCCCATGGGCACGAAGAACATGGGAACTATCATGGATCTGTAGTCCTTCAGCCTGTCCATGAGCTCCATGGTCTTCGTCAGGTCCTCGGGAAGCTCGCCCGGCAGCCCGAGTATTATCGTGGCCGCCGGGACCATGTGATTATCGTGTAGGATGGAGAACGCCTCCTCGACCACGTCGGGCCATTTATCAGCGGGGTATGGAGATGCCTTTGCGGGCATTATCACGCGGGCCAGCCTGGGGGAGCCCGTCTCTATCCCGGTCTGGAAGCCTAGGAAGCTCTGCTCATCCCTCAGCAGGAGCTCCGAGAGCCTCCTTATCAGGCCGTGCTCCCTCTCAGCCGAGACCACAGCGGCGAGGCTCGCGTGGCTCCACGTGACCGATTTGTCGTAGTAGCGCTTGGCAAGCTCGTGTAACTTCAGCAGGGGCTCGGGGCGCGGATGTATGCCATCGGCGCCATAGAGCAACACGTCCTCACTGTGCAGGATTCCTGCGCGGATGCCGGCGGCCCGGTTGACCTTCAGTTCCTCCTCTATATCCTCGAGGGGTATGTATCTCAGCGGCCTCAGAGTTACGTTGCAGAATTTACAGCCTCTTGGGCATCCTCTCATAATTTCTATCAATCCATTCACGCTGGCACCCTTTATCTTATTTATCTCGTCAAGCTTGGGCGAGTCGCGAGGCGCCACGCTCAAATATCTCGGAAGCTCGGAGCCATCGACGACCGCCTTGGCCAGCTGTACCACTGCCTTCTCGGCCTCACCGTCGACTATAGTATCGACCGCGAACTGCTCGACGTAGTGCGGCACATAGAGCCATTGCCAAGCGGCAGGTCCTCCCGCTATTATCTTGAGTCCGGGATTGCGCGACCTCTTGACTTCGGCGACCGTAGACATGAACTTCAGGAGGCTCTTCCTGTTCACGGGCTCGCGACCGGTCACCAGCCACCACTCGCTACTGGGCGGATTGAACGCAAAGTAGTCATGATGTCCTATCATGAACGCCTTGGCCTCGGCGGCATACCTTGGGACATCGTCGGGATCCACTATTGCGGCGTTGTATCCAGCGTCCAGCAGCGCGGCCTCTATCTTCCTGAGCCCGTAAGGGGCGAACATGGGAAGTCCGTCGGGGCCCTTCCTGACCTTGGGCGCGGAGAGCCACATCCATAGCCGCTCCGGAAGGAGCACCGCGGGACCCGTGGTCATGAAACCCACGAACTCCCGGTCATGATGCGTCGTCATCAGGGTCCGGTCAACGCTTATGACGAAGTCGAACTTCCCCGTCATTCAATCACCTCCAGCTTATCCCCATTCGCCCTCAAAGTGAGCCTCAGCTCCGAGCGGGCCGGGGAGGTGCCCTCCCTGACGGTGAACGATGCGAACAGGAAGCTCTGTAGCGCCTCCCGGAGGAAGTCCTGGCACTCGGTGAACTTGGCACCCCTCAGCGTCACGAGGAACCTATAGGCACCCCTAGCCGCCCATCTGGATATTATGGCCGTGAAATCGTGTGACAGCTCGGCCGGAGGACATCCGTCAATTATCACTTCGGCGTCGTATGTCGCCTCCTGCAACGTCTTGACCCTTTCCCTGCCCACATATTAGGTTATCCCGACATCTCACCCGGAAACGCACTATGAAATTGATCTAATGCGCTAAGGATACATGCACGTCATGTGAACGAGCGATGCGTTGAGACTGTCGCGAGATGAGAGCCATTAATAGCTTGTACGAGGTCGAGGATCGTTTTCAAGGCCAGTATTTATCCAATAAACAGAATATGTACTATCAGTCTAACCCTTTCCATCCTAGGCAGACGCCCGTGAGAGGCGCCCTAGAGTCTCCTCGCGGACGGCCATCGCGTGCTCCTTTAAGTGCTCCCTGAAGTCCTCCCACTGATCCGGAGGCGCGAGGCTGAACATCGCCCTCTCCAGCACCTCATTGACCGCAGGGTGCACGTGCATGCTCCTATAGGCTGGCATCACGGACTGATCCCTCGTGTTCATCAGTATTATTGACTCGTGGATCATGGAGGACGCATATGGACCAATAATGTGAGTGCCCAGCAACCTGCTTGACTCCTCCTCCATTATCACCTTGGCGAAGTTATGCTCATCCTTCATTGCAAGGCCCTTCGCGGTGTCCTTGTACAGGTAATACCCGACCAGGTAATCCCTTCCCTTCAGTTCCTCCTCCCTCGAGCCCACGGCCGCTACCTCTGGCTGCACGAATATCGCGTGGGGCACCGCGTGGTAGTCTACCCTGACCTTCTGTCCCCTGAACGCGTTGTAGTAGACGACTTGGCTCTCGTAATTCGCCACGTGCTTGAACATATGCTTTCCAAGGGCGTCCCCGCACGCCCAGATGTTGGGCTTGGTAGTCTCCAAGTACTCATTGACTATTATCCACCCATTCTCATCGGTCTTGACGCCCGTCACCTCCGGCTTCGTCAGGTCGGAGTTGCTTCTCCTCCCCGCCGCCACAACTATCTCGTCGACCTCCACCTCGACGGAGTCGTGGTCATCCACGCCCTCCGCCACGACCACCTTCGAATCACCTCTCCTCCTGATCTCCACCACGCGATGGCCCGGCACGATGTCCATGTGCCCCGACAGCTCGGTCTCCAGCAGGTAGGACACCTCGGGCTCCTCCTGTGGCGCGATCCTGGGAAGCATGTCGAAGATGGTCACGTGAGAACCCATCATGGCCAAGAAGAAGCCGAACTCCAGACCTATGTAGCTGCCACCTATGACGGCGGTCCTCGAGGGAAGCTTCCTGAGCTCGAAGAAGTTCTCATTCGTTACGTATCCGGCCTCCTTCAATCCCGGAATATCCGGGACGAGGGGGCGGGATCCCGTACAGAGAAGTATCTTGTCGCCCTTTATGATCTCGTCGCCGACCTTGACCGTGTACTCGTCGACGAACTCACCGGTGGCGCGATAGAGGTGGATTCTGGGATCGCGCTTTATGTTCTCCTCTATCATCCGGCTCTCGCCCATCACCTCGCCGTGGGCCCACTCCATGATCCTCGTGAAGTCGACGCCGTCTACCTTGGCATTGATCCAGAAGTCCCTGGCGCGCTTCACGTTGTACATGATCTCAGCGGGATACAGTATCATCTTGGAAGGTATACATCCACGAGTTAGGCATATCCCGCCAACCGGCGCATTCTCTATGACGGCGACGCGGATCCTGGGGTCCTGGCCTATGAGCTCCGACACTATGTTCATGGCGGAGCCGGTCCCGAATGCTATCAGGTCATAGTGCTTCACGCCAGCCGAAGATGGTCTGCCTCTATAATTCCTTTCCGCGAACTCACTATTAGAATATCCTGCGCATGCTGTTCAGCGGTCTGTTTCCGTCGGACGTCACGAGGGCCATCTCCTCTATCCTTGCCCCGCCGGATCCCCTCACGTAGACTCCTGGCTCGATCGTCACTATCATGCCCGGCACGAGCTTCCTCTCCTCGCCCGGTGCCAAGTAGGGCAGCTCGTGGACCTCTATTCCAACTCCGTGCCCAAGGCTGTGCAGGAAGTACCCGGAGAGCCCGTATTTGGCGAGTTCCTTCCTAGCGGCCGCATCGACCTCCCGGGCCGGGATCCCGGGGCCGAGCGCATCAAATGCCGCGTCGACGGCCGCGGCGACCGCCCTAAGGATGGCATCGTCGCCCGTGGCCACGGTCCTGGTCATGTCGCTGCAGTAGCCGTGCCTGACCACCCCTGCATCCAGCACCACGTAGTCGCCATGAGCGACGCGGATGCCGCGAGGAAGCGCGTGGGGGTTCGCGGAGTTGGACCCGACACCAACCAATGTGTCGAAGGCGAAGCGCTCAGCACCCAGCCTGCGCGCCTCCGCCTCGAACTCAGCGGCCACCTCGAAATCTTGGATACCCTCGTGGATTGCAGCGAGCGCCCTCCCCATGGCCGCCTCCGTGATCCTCAGAGCCTCGATGATCGCCTCCACCTCGCCTTGGTCCTTCACGGCGCGCATCTCCAGTATGCGCTGGGTCACATCTGCTATTCCGTCTATTCTGCGCACCAAGTCCTCCGCGAGGGCCCTGCCCAGTGAGCCGATGTCGGCGGCGACCCTGCCCCTCGCGATCGATGCAACTGCCTCCGATACTGTGGCCTGAAGGAGCCCCGGCAGCTCAACTCTCTCCGTGGAGCGTCTGAGCACGGGCCTAACCTCCATCCACCCGGGCACCTGTTCCACGGCCTTGTAGTACTCGAGGGCCGGCACTAGGAGTGTTGCGGAGCCCGATGAGTAGACGAGCGCGGAGCCGGGACAGTGGCAGCCGGTGAAGTACTCGGCGTCAGCGTCGCCCGCCACTACGAGGGCGTCGTATCCCTCCGCCGCGAGCTCGAGCCTAGATCTGGCGTCCATGACTCGCCGCCTCCAGCGACCTCCTCGCAAGCTCCTCGGGGGTGTCGACGAAGGATATTGCCGGTCCATCCCTGGAGTCCACGCGGCCGCCGCCCGATCCCAGCCTCTCCAAGGTATCACTTGGCATTCCGCTCCTGAGCACGACTGCCGGTATGCCCATCGAGTAAGCCATTAGCACCTCCAGCATAGTCCCGGACTCCCCTCCCAGCGCCGCCAGCACGTCTGAGCTCCTCACCAGGATGACGCTCCTGCCCTTGAAGTCCATGCCAGTGTCTATCGATACGAGTCCCCTACCCCTGGGCGGGATGACCGGTGGGTCGTGCGGGAGCACGAACACCACCTCGATGCCACGCGCACGCGCCGCGTCGGCCACGTATGCCATGGCGCCCCAGTATCCACCGAGTATCAATCTGGCTTCATCGGGGGACAGTGACGAGACGAAGCGCTGTGCCTTATCCATGAGGCCGGTGGTCGGCTCGCTGTGCGCCGCAACTCCTAGGTTAATCAACTCGCGCACACGAGCGCGGGGCCGCTGATAAGCTTTAGGCGAGATCATTTTATTAGCTCCAAGGCGCTTCGCGACTCGTGAAATTCTACGTGGGGACCAGCGGTTGGAGCTACGAGTGGAACCCTGACGGCATCGGATGGTACGCGTCCAACTCGGGGCTGAATGCCGTGGAGCTGAACGCCAGCTTCTACAGGTTTCCCTTCAGCTCCATGGTGAGGAGCTGGGCCCGGAGGGATGAACTGAGGTGGAGCGTGAAGGTTCATAGGAACATTACGCACTCTAGGAGGATGAAGGGACCGGACGCATTGGAGGCATTTCTAAGGTTCATGGAGATCTTCAGGCCTATGGAGGAAGCGGGGATCATTGACTTTTACCTGTTCCAGATGCCGCCGCAGTTCACGGCGGGGGATGAGAACTGGGGCAGGATAGAGTCCATGGAGGAAGCGACCGGCCTGGGCTCCAGGATGGCCGTGGAGTGGAGGCATCCAAGCTGGTTCTCCCAGGAGTGGGTGGAGAGGGCTAGAGAGAGGGGAATAACTGTAGTATCCGTGGACGCTCCGGGGATCTCTTTCTACGCCAGGAGCAGTGATTCCTCATATGTGAGGATGCACGGTAGGACCGCGTGGTATGCACACGTATACTCGGATGAAGAATTGGACGAGATAGCATCGCGTGTAGCATCGCTCGGAGGATCGAGCGCGTACCTATTCTTCAATAACGACCACGCAATGCTGGATAATGCCAGGGAGATGATGAAAAAACTTGGAAATATCTAGGGATGCTGTCCGGGATCACGGGGCAGTCGCGTTGACGTTCGACGCGTTTGACGGATTGGGGGGTATCAGCACCATCGGGTACGTCTGGACGGGCAGCCCGGCGCTGTAGATGGGCACTATCTTCCATCCCCACCTCGCACTCGGGACCCACTGCCCGCCGAAGAGCGGCAGCAGCACGTAGTGACCCTCGTTCTGCGGCTGGAGCATGAAGGGCTCCTGCTGTGCTATGAGAGGCTCAACGCCTGGCGGGAATGGATTCTGAAAGTCTATAGGCCCAGCCATAGTCATCATGTCGGTAGTCGCTATGGACTGGTTGATGGCCTGCGGGCTGAGGCTCCCGGCCCTCTCAAGCACGTTGACCGCCCAGTCGTACGCGCCAAGATCGTACCCAATGGACATGTCCCACTCCCTCCCAGTGGCGGGCTCGTATGTCTGGGCCCACTGCGAGGCATTCATCTTCAGCAGCGGCGAGTAGTAGGTGGATATGGATGGGAACCACCAGACCTCCGCGCTTATTCCGTAGGCCAAGCTATCTCCGAGGGCCTCCTCGTTGGATGGGAAGACGTTCGCCCTGGCGACGGTGGCGACCTCTGGGACCCATCCCTCCGCGTGGGCCTGCCTCCAGAGGGTGGCGAAGTCTGGCGGATCTAGGTCGCCCGTCAATATCGTGGCATTCGCGGCCTTGGCCTCCAGTATGTAGGGCGTGTAGTCCGTTGTCCCAGGAGTCACTAGGCCCAGGTTTACTACCTTGTAGCCGGCCGCCTCCGCCGCCGGTATCATAACGTGATCGAACGTCTGACCTCCGACATCGTTCGTTGATATCACTGCCACCACTTTGTTGGTCCTGTTGCCGGCTAAGTTCCACATGTCTATGTAGGTCTGAGCCAGCTGCGGGAACGCCCACCCGACCATGTACACCCAGTGATATGGACCCTGCACGACCCAGGCGTCGACAGGACCCTCTATGGCCAGCGCTGGGACTCCGTACTTCTCGGCCATCGCGCTCGCGGGATCTATCGTCTCCGGGGTATGCATTAGTATCAATAGGTTCACATGGTCCTGGGTGATCAGCTGCTGCGTGACCGTGGCGGCCGTGCTCTCGCTGCTCTGCGTGTCCACCAGCGTTATCTGGACCGGGATCTTCCTCCCGTACGCTTGCATGTATATTCCTCCCATGTTCTGATTTATGTAGTTCTGAACATATGATGCGAGCCACGGATCGGGAGCTCCGAATGACGCCAGGGGACCCGTGAGGGGAGCCACGACGCCTATCCTTATCACCGACGGCGCCGCCGGGGCCCTGGGCCACCATACGTATGCGGCGGCCGCCCCTACTATCACTATGACCGCCAAGATCAGTATCGCGTACTGTGCCCTAGTGGCCGCGTTTCTTCTGTGCATTTCGCGCGCTTAGGCAATTAGCTCTATTTAAATCGATCCTAACACCCGATTACGCCATAATTTACTTTAATTATCAATCAATGAAATGTAGAACATGCTCAGCATCGGCGTCGCGCCGTGAAGTGATTGCATCATCCGTGCAAATAATTCATGTGATCTAGAGCTCCAGTGTGCTCTCACCTGATCCACATCGCCTAGGTGGATGTATTACGACACGGACGTGCATCAGAGTGGACGGCCTAGCTTCAGCCTCGACGCTATCTCCCCCCAGATGCCGCGGGGCATGAGGAACCAGACCGCTATCGCTATTACTCCCTCTAGGAGCAGGCTCCAGCCGGCATACGCGGATGTCGCGTAGAGCAGGCCTATGAATGCGAGCGATCCTATGGGCGCGCCGAATATCCTGCCCATACCACCTATCACCGCGATGAATATGAATCCTATGACCCAAGATATGTTGAATATTGACTTCGGAATTATATATGCGGCGTAGAGCGCATACAAGGAGCCGGCCACTGATGTTACCGCCGCGGATGTGACGAATACTGCGATCTTGCTACGGAACACGCTAACTCCGGACTCGGCGGCCACCTCCTCATCGGATCCTATTGCCCTCAGGCCCAGCCCGAGCTTGGATCTGTATATGTAGTAGACCGTGATCGATGACGCCACTAGGAGCGCGAGGGAGCCGTAGAAGACGAAATATACTGGCATAATGAGCGCGGGACCATAAGTTACGCCGGCTCCTCCGCCGACATAACTCCAGTTGTTGAAGGCGAGCTCGAATATCTCGGCGACTATCCATGTGCCGAGCGCGAAGTATGCTCCCCGCAGCCTCAACAGAGGAAAGGAGAGCGCGAATGCCACAACGGAGCTCAGCGCGGCAGATGCCAGCAGCGCTGGGAGCGTGGACATTCCGAGGGAGCCGAATATCACGAGTCCGTAGGCGCCGAGCCCCACGAAGAGCTGTTGCCCAAGCGAAACCATTCCGGCGTACTCCGCTAGGAACCCCCACAGAAGCGCCGATGCGCCGTAGATGAGCGCGAGCGTCAGAAATCCCTCCAGTAAGCCGCTCCCCCACACTGGCGCAGAGGCTGCCACTAGGAGGGGCAACAGCACGTACAACAAGTGCATGCCGGGATGAGATCCACGCCGTCCCCTCTCTGTCAGAATATCTCACCCCTCAGGATGCCGCGGGGACTCAGGACCATTATCACGAATATCACGATGAGCGTGGCCATCATCTGATAGGTCGCACCGAACATATACCCCGAGAGCACGAACACCTCCCCCATCACGAGGCCCCCGATGAAGGTACCCAGGAGGCTCCCGAGTCCGCCCAGTATCACCGTGCCGAAGGCTATCAGCATGTAGTCGGGGCCGACGCTGGGGTAGAACACGAACGTAGATCCCAAGAGCACCCCGGCGACCGCGTTGACAGCCATGGCGAGCCCCATGGCGAGTGGATAGATGCGCTCTGGACGTATTCCGATTATGCGCGCCGCGGGCTCGTTCGCGGGCACTGCGCGCATGGCCCTGCCCAGCATCGTGTGTCCCATTATCAGCTGGAGCGCCGCGAGCACCACGACGGACGCCGCGAAGTCGACGGCCATCACAAGGGGCAGCTGGACGGCGCCCAAGGAGATCCCCTGGAGCAGATAGCCCGTGGCCAAGGTCCTGTTATTGTATGAGAAGAGTATTAGCAGAAGATTCTCGATCGCTATCCCCAGCGCGAAGGTCACCACGACCACGTGGCTGGGCCCCCTTCTGAGGGCCCTGTTCAGGAGCAACCTCTGGAGTAGCCACCCGACAGTGAACATCGCAGGGACCGTGAGGAGTAGGCTGAGCAGGGGAAACACGCGCCAAGTGCTGAGCACCACGAGTGATATGTAGGCCGCGAGTATCATTAGATCACCATGGGCGACGTTTATCTCACGGATTATTCCGAGTGATATCGAGAATCCGTACCCGGCCAGAGCGTAGAGCCCCCCGAGGAACATTCCCTGCACGAGCAGGGTGGCTACGGCCGCTGGACCCATGACATGTGCGGAATTAGCGCCCGTGCTATAAGTCTTTCAACTTCAGGTCCTGGATGGATCGGCGCGATGGCTCACATTCATGGAATCGCGGAGACCACGTCAATCAGTCCCTACCCCGAAGTAGGCGGTCTGGAGATCCTTGGCGGGGCGCTTCGCAGACCCCTCCATGACTATCCTGCCGTTCTCGATTACGTACCATCTGTGGGCGATGGATGTGGGGCGCTTGATGTTCTGCTCCCCGATGATAATTGACATGCGATCTGTCAGTTTCCTCACGCTCTCGTACAACCTGTCCACGACTATTGGAGCGAGCCCGCTCGACGGCTCATCTAGGATGAGGAGCCTCGGGGCGCCCATGAGGGCCCTGCCCACTGCCAACATCTGTTGCTCTCCACCGCTCAGGGATCCGGCCCTCTGGCGAGATCTCTCCCTGAGCACCGGGAAGATCGAGTAGACGAAGTCCAGCCTCTCCTTGACCGGGGCCCTCGGGATCCCGTAGAGTCCGAGCTCTAGGTTGTCCCTGACGCTCAGGTTCGGAAACAGGCCCCTCCCCTCAGGCACGAGAGCTATGCCCATGCGGCAGATCCTCTCGGGCGGGAGCCCTGTTATGTCCCTGCCCATGAAGTAGATCCTGCCCGAGTCGGGTTTTATGACGCCGCATATCACCTTGAAGAGCGTGCTCTTGCCAGCGCCGTTCGGCCCAATGAGCGCCACGAGCTCGCCCTCGCCGACGTCCATGCTCACGTCCCTGAGCACGCGAAGGTCGCCGTAGCCGGCCTCCACGGACTTCAACGCTAGGAGCATATGATCATCCGACGTCATCCAGTATCTTCTCCCCCAGATACGCGGTGATCACCTGGGCGCTGTGTATTACCTCCCTGAAGGCGCCGTCGGCTATCTTCTCCCCTTGGTTCAGGACGACAACGCGATCGGCGGTCCTCCGGAGGAGCCCCATCACGTGCTCTACCCAGATTATCGACATCCTCCTCTCGACCTTCAACTTCCTCACGAGCTCCAGCGCCTCCTCAGCCTCCTCTGGATTCAGCCCGGCGAAGGGCTCGTCGAGCAGGAGCAGCCTGGGATCCGCCGCCAGGGCACGCGCTATCTCGAGCATCCTGCGCTCGTAGAGCGTGAGTGAGCCGATCGACGCGTCGATCTTTCCCTCGAGCCCCACTGTCCTCAATATATTCCGGGCCAGATCCTCCGCGCGGCGCATGTCAAGTCCCCTGGCATGGGATGCCGGGACCAGCACGTTCTCAAGGACGCTCATGCCGACGAAGGGACGTGGTACCTGATGGGTCCTAGCTATGCCCATGCGGCAGATCCTCTCGGGCGGGAGCCCTGTTATGTCCCTGCCCATGAAGTAGATCCTGCCCGAGTCGGGTTTTATGACGCCGCATATCACCTTGAAGAGCGTGCTCTTGCCAGCGCCGTTCGGCCCAATGAGCGCCACGAGCTCGCCCTCGCCGACGTCCATGCTCACGTTCTTGAGCGCAATCACTCCGCCGAAGCGCTTCGAGACGTCCGACAGCCTTAGCAGCGGTACCTCCCGGGACACCGAATGTGTCATTGAGGCGCGCAATATTTCCTTTGCGCGTTCCGCGCTCCAAGATTATATACTATGTTGGGGGATTGGAGCCGAGGCTCAGTGCGTATGCGGACGATGTGGATGCTCCGAGCGGGCCACCCGAGGTATCGTGTGGCTCCATCATTGCCGCCCGTGGGGTGGAACGATGAGCCGGGAAGCCCTAAGGGCTTCGCTGAGGAGCTGCTCACGTGGCCTCCATGGTTATCGCCTGATTCCCAGGAGCTCTAGGAGGCCCATCAGGTCAGCTATCACCGCATCCGGTCTCTCGGTCGGGCAGTAAGACTTCCTGACTACGAGCACGGAGAAGCTCCCCATGCGCTTGGCGGGTATAACATCATAGTCGCGGTCCCCGACCACCACGGCCTCCCTGGGCTGGAGAGACAACCTCCTTGCAGCCTCTAGGAATATGTCGGGCTCTGGCTTTCCCCTCTCCACGTTATCACCCCCGACCAGCGCGTCCACCGATCCCGATATTCCGGCTGATTCCAAGAATAGCCGTGCCATCTTGGAGGGAATGGACGTAGCTATCGCGATCCTCAGCCCGGCGCGCCTTATCCTTTCAAGCGCCGCTGGGACCTCCGGGAATGCCCTGACGTCGCGGGCGTGTTCCTCGAGGTAGCTGGCCCTGAGGTTTGTGAGCTCCATCAGGGACGAGGAACTCCCCGTGAATGCCTCGGCTATCTTGGAGGCGGGAAGGCCGACGAATGGCTCTATGTCGGACGCGGCGGCGCTGTAGCCAAGTGAACGAAGCGCGAACTCCCATGCACTGGAGACCAGCGCAACGGTATCGAGTAACGTGCCGTCCATGTCGAATACTATCCCCCTCGTACCCTTGGGCACAGCGCACCCGCTCATGCGCAATCCGTGGACGGGACCCGGATATAACTGGATCGCGCGATGTATGCGCTACGCTTTTAATATGTGAGCTCGATGACCGTGTGCATGGCACTCGAGTTCAAGATGGCACCAGTGGGCGAGGATGACCTGGCGCCGGAGTACGACGTGGTGATAGTGGGCGCAGGGCCCGCCGCCTTCAGTGCAGCCGTCTACAGCGCGCGGTTCATGCTGAGGTCGGTGATGATAGGGGAGGAGCCGGGAGGTCAACTGACGCTGGCCGGGATCGTGGACGACTACATAGGCCTCCCAGAGATACCGGCGCCGGACCTGATAGAGCGCTTCAAGGGACACTCGGGCAAATACGGGGTGCAGTTGTTCATGGATCGCGTCGAACGGATAGAGGAGCTCGAGGACTCTAGGAAGCGCGTGATAACGCTGGAGGGACGCGAGACGACCGCGAAGGCCGTCGTGGTGGCTGTGGGGTCAAAGAGGAGGAAGCTCGGAGTCCCTGGGGAGGATAAGTACAACGCAAGGGGGGTCAGCTACTGCAGCGTGTGCGATGCGCCGCTGTTCAGGGGGGCCGAGGCGGTGGCGGTGATCGGTGGCGGTGATTCCGCCGTGGAGGGCGCATCCATGCTCGCTGACTACGCGAAGAAGGTATACCTGATCCACAGGAGGAGCTCGTTCCGTGCTCAGCCGGTGAACGTGGAGGCGCTCCACAGGAAACGGAACGTCGAGTTCATCCTCAACTCGACCGTCAGGGAGATCACGGGTGACACCAAGGTCCGTGGAGTTGTGGTGGAGAACCTGGACGAAAAATCGAGGTCAACGCTCAAGGTGGATGGCGTGTTCATAGAGATAGGATTCGAGCCTGACGTCGAGTTCTCCACCAAGAACGGGTTGGGCGTGGACGCTGGTGGGTACATAAAGGTCGATGACTGGATGAGGACGACCAGGCCGGGAATATTCGCCGCGGGTGATTGCACCAGCGCATGGGTGGGCTTCAGGCAGGTCGTGACGGCAGTGGCACAGGGAGCAGTGGCCGCGTACTCGGCCAGCCGCTACATCAGGGAGAAATGGTAGGAAGAAGGAGGACGCGGATACGACGCGCGGCCCTGAAGTGATGCCGCGATGCATCAAGACGCAACAAAAATAGCTCCGCCGCGCGAGGGATCAGCGTTGAGCAGGCGCATTGAGGGTGAACCGGTGCACATAAGGGCCAAGCCAGGCGATGTGGCGGAGCTCGCCGTAATAATGGGGGATCCAGCGCGCGTGGAGCAGGCCGCGGCATTGCTGGACGACGCGCGGATCATAAACTCATATCGTGGATATCTGGCGTACACGGGGCGCTATGAGGGAACCCCCGTGACCGTGGCATGCCACTGTATAGGGGGACCGTCCGCAGCTATAGCGGTCGAGGAGCTGGTCATGCTGGGCGCCCGCAGGATGGTACGCATAGGTACTGCCGGCGCCTTTGTGCCGGCAGCAGGGGAGGGCGAGGTCGTGGTTCCCGGCGAGGCCTTCCATGTAAGCACACTCCCCATGATGTACTCCGGGGTTGCAGGTCCATCAATCGCGGATCCCGGGCTGACCGAGCGCCTCGCAAGGGAGGTCGAGGCGACAGGGCTAAGGGTCCACAGAGGATCAGTGTTCTCGAGTGATGCGTTTTATCTGGAGGGCCCGGAGATTGTCGAGAGGTGGAGATCTGCCGGCGCCGTGGCCGTTGAGATGGAGTGCGCCACCGTGTTCGCGGTGGCCGCCGCTAGGGGGATATCCGCGGCAGCGGCGCTCATAGTCAGCAACAACCTAGCAACGCACAGCAGGATCCTAACATCGGAAGAACTGAAGCCGATAACGCTGAGGACTGTGCGCGCGGCCATCAATGCCATGAAGTCATGAGTCCAGGCGCTTGTGTCAGAAGGTAATAGATTAGGTCATTAATAGCGCAAAGGGAAATCCTGAACTGATCTCTAGGGCAGACGATCAATAGCGGCATAAGGATATTCCTCAGCGCACGAATTTGTATAGTTGATGCCCTGAGGAGGTCGGGGACGAACCGCCATTGGGACCATCCTCATATGCCGTTCGGCAACAGCTACATAACAGATATTCTTGAAGTACTCTTTCATAATACTATAATCGACGGGACGAATATGGAGCGGCTCTATACCCTC